>NZ_AQOQ01000050.1:0-15537 GCF_002888555.1 Alcanivorax sp. MD8A
TATTACGTTCAAACTTTTCCTTTGCCACGGTTCTATACCCTTAACAATTAACCGTAAATTTAAGATTTCTTGCCGCTGATCACTTCTTCAGCGATGTTCTTCGGTGCTTCAGCGTACTTCAGGAATTCCATGGAGTAGCTGGCGCGGCCCTGAGACATGGAACGCAGATCGGTAGCGTAACCGAACATTTCAGAGAGCGGAACCTCAGCGCGGATCACTTTACCGGCCATGGTGTCTTCCATGCCCTGTACCATACCGCGACGACGGTTCAGGTCGCCCATCACGTCACCCATGTAGTCTTCCGGGGTTACCGCTTCCACCTTCATGATCGGCTCGAGCAGTACCGCACCGCCAACCTGGGCAGCATTTTTCACCGCCAGGGCACCCGCCATACGGAAGGCGTTCTCGTTGGAATCCACCTCGTGGTAGGAACCATCGTACAGAGTCGCTTTCACGCCCAGGATCGGGTAGCCCGCCAGAACACCGGCTTTCAGCTGCTCATCGATACCTTTCTGTACAGCACCGAAGTATTCCTTCGGAACGGTACCACCGTGAATTTCTTCGGCAAACTGGAACTCTTCATCACGATCGATGGGCTCGAAACGCACCTTAACGTGACCATACTGACCACGACCACCAGACTGCTTCACGAACTTGCCTTCCACGTCGGACGGCTTGGTGAAGGTCTCGCGGTAAGCCACCTGCGGCGCACCAACGTTACACTCAACCTTGAACTCGCGCTTCATGCGGTCAACGATGATGTCCAGGTGCAGCTCACCCATACCAGAGATGATGGTCTGACCGGATTCTTCGTCGGTCTTCACACGGAAAGAGGGATCTTCCTGAGCCAGACGACCCAGTGCCAGACCCATCTTTTCCTGGTCCGCTTTGGACTTCGGCTCAACGGCAACGGAAATTACCGGATCCGGGAATTCCATACGCTCCAGAACGATGACGCTATTCAGGTCACACAGGGTGTCACCGGTGGTGATGTCCTTCAGACCTACGCAAGCGGCGATGTCACCAGCGCGCACTTCCTTGATCTCTTCACGGGAGTTCGCATGCATCTGCAGCAGACGACCCACACGCTCTTTCTTCTCACGCACAGAGTTCATCACGCTGTCGCCAGAGTTCAGAACACCGGAGTAAACGCGGATAAAGGTCAGAGAGCCCACGAACGGGTCGGTGGCAATCTTGAACGCCAGCGCAGAGAACGGCGCGTCGTCAGAAGATTCACGGGACTCAACGGTCTCGCCATCTTCCAGAACACCCTGGATCGCCTTCACTTCGTCAGGCGCGGGCAGGAACTCGATAACGGCATCCAGCAGAGCCTGTACGCCCTTGTTCTTGAACGCAGAACCATTCAGAGCCAGAACGATTTCGTTAGCCAGTACCTGCTGACGCAGACCCGCCTTGATGTCGTCATTGGAGAGATCCCCTTCTTCCAGGTATTTCTCCATCAGCTCTTCAGAACCTTCTGCGGCAGCTTCTACCATCTGCTCACGCAGTTCGTCACAACGGTCCTTGATGTCGTCCGGGATGTCGCGCTCTTCATAGGTCATGCCCATGTCTTCTTCGTTCCAGAAGATCGCCTTCATCCGGATCAGGTCGACAACGCCCTTGAAGTCATCTTCTGCACCGATGTTGTACTGGATAGGTACAACCTTGGCGCCCAGACGGTTGCGAATCTGCTCGCAAACGCGATCGAAGTTGGCACCGGCACGGTCCATCTTGTTCACGAATACGATACGCGGTACTTCGTATTTGTTGGCCTGACGCCATACGGTCTCAGACTGGGGCTCAACACCGGAAGAACCACAGAACACCACCACAGCACCATCCAGTACACGCAGGGAACGCTCTACCTCAATGGTAAAATCCACGTGTCCGGGGGTATCAATGATGTTTACACGGTGCTGTTCGTACTGCTGGTCCATACCCTGCCAGAAGGTGGTGGTAGCAGCAGAGGTGATGGTAATACCACGCTCCTGTTCCTGCTCCATCCAGTCCATGGTGGCGGCGCCGTCATGTACTTCACCGATCTTGTGGGAAACACCGGTGTAGAAAAGAATTCGCTCGGTAGTGGTGGTCTTGCCCGCATCTACGTGCGCACAGATACCGATGTTGCGATAGCGATTGAGAGGAGTCTTACGTGCCACGCTGCATACCTCGATTCACTGGTTCATATACAAAAACCGGCCTGAACGCAGGCCGGTTTGACTCGAATGCCTTCTGCCTTAGAAGCGGAAGTGGGAGAACGCCTTGTTGGCTTCGGCCATACGATGCACGTCTTCACGCTTCTTCATCGCTGCACCTTTACCTTCGGCGGCATCCAGCACTTCACCAGCCAGGCGGGCCGGCATGCTCTTCTCGCCACGCTTACGGGCAGCGTCTACCAACCAGCGCATGGCCAGCGCGGTACGACGGCTCGGGCGAACTTCAACAGGAACCTGGTAGGTAGCACCACCCACACGGCGGCTTTTTACCTCCACGGCCGGACGGATATTGTCCAGGGCCTTTTCGAACAGCTCCAGGGAGTCACCGCCCTTGCGCTCTTCGATGATGTCCAGTGCACCGTAAACGATACGCTCGGACACAGACTTCTTACCGCTGACCATTACATGGTTCATGAACTTGGCCAGCAACTGGCTTCCAAACTTCGGATCCGGAAGGATCTCACGTTTGGCAACAACGCGACGTCTTGGCATCGGATGTGTTCCTCTAACATTCCCGCTTTGGGCGGGGAAAGCTTCAGGTAATTCCGGAACGGTGTCCGGCCCTTACTCATCCCTCCGCAGCTCATTGAGCTACGGCATTCAGAAAAGGTAGCTCAATTACTTCTTGGGACGCTTGGCGCCATACTTGGAACGACGCTGTTTGCGATCCTGCACACCTGCCGTATCCAGGGTTCCACGAACAGTGTGGTAGCGCACACCGGGAAGGTCTTTTACACGACCGCCACGGATCAGAACTACGGAGTGCTCCTGCAGGTTATGACCTTCACCACCGATGTAGGAAGATACTTCATAACCATTGGTCAGACGCACACGACACACTTTACGCAGTGCGGAGTTCGGCTTCTTCGGGGTAGTGGTGTACACCCGAGTGCAAACGCCGCGACGCTGGGGGCAGCCCTGCAGGGCTACGGAGTCGCTCTTTTCTACCTTGCTTTTGCGCGGCTTGCGCACCAGCTGGTTTACAGTTGCCATGAAACTACTGCCTCACGCTTACAGTTCTGTGACAAAAACCGTCAGTTGACGGCCAATATCACCCATTTACCGCCCATAAAATATGGGGGCAGCGATTGTAGGGACACCCCGGCATCCCGTCAAGGCTACCAGGGTGTCCCTGTCCCCTCCCGAAAGAGGGGAATTCTGCAGGCCTCCGCTTCCGGAGGCCCTGACTCGCCAGCTTACTCGTCGGAGGAGCTGAGAGCCTCGGACAGGGCGGCTTCCACCTCGTCCATGGTTGGCGCTTCCGGCCCGCGCGCATCTTCGCGCTGGCGGCGGCGATCCATGTGGTAGGCATAGCCGGTACCGGCCGGGATCAGACGACCCACTACCACGTTTTCTTTCAGACCGCGCAGGTCGTCTTCCTTGCCGGTTACCGCCGCTTCGGTCAGTACCCGGGTGGTCTCCTGGAAGGAGGCCGCGGAAATGAACGACTCGGTAGCCAGAGATGCCTTGGTAATACCCAGCAGCTGACGCTCGAACTGGGGCAGCATCTTGTCTTCGGCCTTGAGGCGCTCGATCTCTTCGGTCACGCGAGCATATTCTGCCTGCTCGCCCTTGATGAAGGAGGACTCGCCCACTTCCAGGATCTCTACCTTGCGCAGCATCTGGCGGATGATGGTTTCAATGTGCTTGTCATTGATCTTCACACCCTGCAGGCGGTAAACCTCCTGCACTTCGTTAACGATGTAACGGGCCAGCTCGGCTTCACCTTTGAGGCGAAGGATATCGTGCGGGTTCAGCGGGCCATCAGACACCACTTCACCCTTCTCTACACGCTCACCTTCGAACACGTTGAGCTGACGCCACTTGGGAATCAGTTCTTCGTAGGCATCCTCACCGGTATCCGGGGTGATTACCAGACGTACCTTGCCTTTGGTCTCTTTACCGAAGGACACCGTACCGGTTTTCTCCGCCAGGATAGCCGCTTCTTTCGGGTTCCGTGCTTCGAACAGGTCGGCAACGCGGGGCAGACCACCGGTGATATCCCGGGTCTTGGAAGATTCCTGCGGAATCCGCGCAATCACGTCACCCACTGAGATGTCGGCACCATCCTTCAGGCCACACAGGGCGCTGCCCGGCAGGAAGTATTGAGCCGGCATTTCCGTGTTCGGCATGAACACAGCCTTGCCTTTACTGTCGACAACACGCACGACCGGACGCAGATCCTTACCCGCAGACGGGCGGTCCTGGCTGCTCAGCACTTCAATGCTGGTCAGGCCGGTCAGTTCGTCAGTCTGGTAGTTTACGGAGATACCTTCTTCCATATCTCCGAACTGCACCTTACCTTGCACTTCCGCGATGATCGGGTGGGTATGGGGATCCCAGGTGGCCACCACCTGACCGCCATCCACTTCCTCACCTTCTTTCACGGTCACGACAGCACCGTAAGGCAGCTTGTAACGCTCACGCTCACGGCCCAACTCGTCCGCCACGGCCAGATCGGCAGAACGGGAAACGATCACCAGACCATCTTTGTGGCTTACATGTTTGGCGTTGTGGAAACGTACCTTGCCGCCATGCTTGATCTGGATGCTGGATACCGCAGACGCCCGGCTCGCCGCACCACCAATGTGGAAGGTACGCATGGTCAGCTGGGTACCCGGCTCACCGATGGACTGGGCAGCGATAACACCGACAGCCTCACCCACGTTGACCTGATGGCCACGGGCCAGATCACGACCGTAACAAGTCGCACAGACACCCCAGCGGGTGGCACAGGTGATTGGCGAGCGCACCAGCACTTCGTCCACACCCATGGATTCCAGCTGCTCAACCCATACCTCATCCAGCAGGGTGCCAGCTTCCACTGCCACTTCGTCCTGGTTGAGTGGGTTCATCACGTCACGGGCAACCACACGACCGAGTACACGCTCACGCAGCGGCTCTACTACGTCACCGCCTTCAATCAGCGGCGTCATCAGCAGGCCTTCTTCGGTCCCACAATCGATCTGGTTGACGACCAGATCCTGGGCCACGTCGACCAGTCGACGGGTCAGGTAACCGGAGTTCGCCGTCTTCAGAGCGGTATCCGCCAGACCTTTACGAGCACCGTGAGTAGAGATGAAGTACTGCAGTACGTTCAGACCTTCACGGAAGTTACTGGTAATCGGAGTTTCGATGATGGAGCCATCCGGCTTGGCCATCAGACCACGCATACCGGCCAGCTGACGAATCTGGGCAGCAGAACCCCGCGCCCCGGAATCCGCCATCATGAAGATGGAGTTGAAAGAGCCCTGCTCTTCATCCTTGCCGTCGCGGTTCTTGACCACTTCGACTTTCAGGTTTTCCATCATCGCCTTGGCGATCTGGTCGTTGGTACGAGCCCAGATATCCACCACCTTGTTGTACCGCTCACCGCGGGTCACCAGACCAGAAGCGAATTGCTCCTCGATCTCGCGAACTTCCTCTTCGGCGGCATCAATCATGGTGTACTTGGCATCCGGGATCACCATGTCTTCCACACCAATGGAGGAACCGGACAGGGTCGCTTCGCGGAAGCCCAGGTACATCAGCTGGTCAGCAAAGATACAGGTCTCTTTGGTGCCCAGGATGCGGTAGCAGGTGTTCAACAGCTTGGAGATGGCCTTCTTGGTCATGTTCTGGTTGACCATATCGAAGCCCAGACCCGCCGGCACGATATCCCACAGCTTACAACGGCCGGGGGTGGTGTCGGCGATAAAGGTACGCTCTTCCACGTTACCCTGCTGATCTTTCACCACTTCGTGAACTCGCACTTTCACACGGGCATGCAGGTGAACCTGCTTGTTGCCCAGGGCGCGCATCACTTCCTTGGTGTCGGCAAAAACCTGGCCTTCACCCTGCGCGTTAACGCGATCACGGCTGATGTAGTACAAGCCCAGTACCACGTCCTGGGTCGGACCGATGATGGGCTCACCATTGGCCGGAGACAGGATGTTGTTGGTGGACATCATCAGCGCACGGGCTTCGAGCTGGGCTTCCAGGGTCAGCGGTACGTGCACCGCCATCTGGTCACCATCGAAGTCAGCGTTGAAGGCCGCACACACCAGCGGGTGCAGCTGGATTGCCTTACCTTCAATCAGCACCGGCTCAAACGCCTGGATACCCAGACGGTGAAGGGTCGGTGCACGGTTCAGCATGACCGGGTGTTCGCGAATCACTTCGGCAAGGATATCCCACACCTCAGCGGTTTCACGCTCGACCATCTTCTTGGCTGCCTTGATGGTGGTCGCCAGACCACGGGCTTCCAGCTTGGCGAAGATGAACGGCTTGAACAGCTCCAGCGCCATTTTCTTGGGCAGACCACACTCGTGCAGCTTGAGGGTCGGACCTACCACGATCACGGAACGGCCGGAGTAATCAACACGCTTACCCAGCAGGTTCTGACGGAAACGACCCTGCTTACCCTTGATCATGTCGGCAAGGGATTTCAGCGGACGCTTGTTGGAACCGGTGATGGCACGGCCACGACGACCGTTATCCAGCAGCGCATCCACAGATTCCTGCAGCATACGCTTTTCGTTACGCACGATGATGTCCGGCGCGCTCAGGTCCAGCAGACGCTTGAGACGGTTGTTCCGGTTGATCACTCGGCGATACAGATCGTTCAGATCAGACGTGGCGAAACGGCCACCATCCAGCGGTACCAGCGGACGCAGATCCGGCGGAAGAACCGGCAGGACCGTCAGGATCATCCACTCAGGAGCGTTGCCGGAATCACGGAACGCTTCCATCAGCTTCAGTCGCTTGGACAGCTTCTTCAGCTTGGTGTCGGAGTTGGTGGATTCCACTTCCTCACGAAGGATCTTGATCTCTTCGTCCAGGTCCAGCTCCATCAGGAGCTGCTGAACAGCCTCGGCACCCATCTTGGCTTCGAATTCGTCACCGAACTCTTCCAGGGCGTCGAAGTATTCTTCGTCGGTCAGCAGCTGGCCACGATCCAGAGTGGTCATGCCCGGCTCGGTTACGACGAAAGATTCGAAGTACAGCACACGCTCGATATCACGCAGGGTCATATCCAGCATCAGGCCGATACGGGACGGCAGTGACTTCAGGAACCAGATGTGCGCAGTGGGGCTCGCCAGTTCGATGTGGCCCATACGCTCACGGCGCACCTTGGAGAGGGTAACTTCAACGCCACACTTCTCACAGATAACACCACGATGCTTCAAGCGCTTGTACTTACCGCACAGGCACTCGTAGTCCTTGATCGGACCAAAGATACGCGCACAAAACAGACCGTCACGCTCAGGCTTGAACGTCCGGTAGTTAATGGTCTCCGGCTTTTTCACTTCGCCAAAAGACCAGGAGCGGATCAGATCCGGCGGCGCGAGCGCGATGCGGATCTTGTCAAACTCCGTGACTTGTCCCTGACTTTTGAGCAGATTCAGCAAGTCTTTCAAGGCCAGTCCTCCGTAGTGAGCTTTCGCTCGAGATTCTTTCCTAAACCCGGGTACACAGTGGCTCCGCACTCATCGTGCGGAGCCCACTGCCTTAGTCGTTTTCCAGCTCGATATTGATACCGAGAGAACGGATTTCCTTCAGCAACACGTTGAAGGATTCCGGCATACCCGGATCCATGCGGTGATCGCCGTCGACGATGTTCTTATAAACGCGGGTACGGCCGTTTACATCATCAGACTTCACGGTGAGCATTTCCTGCAGGGTGTAGGCAGCACCGTATGCTTCCAGTGCCCATACCTCCATCTCACCGAAACGCTGACCACCGAACTGCGCCTTACCACCCAGCGGCTGCTGGGTAACCAGGCTGTAGGAGCCAGTGGAACGTGCATGCATCTTGTCGTCCACCAGGTGGTTCAACTTGAGCATGTACATGTAGCCAACGGTCACCTTGCGGTCGAACTGCTCGCCGGTACGGCCATCCCACAGCTGCACCTGACCCGACTTGTCGTGGCCTGCCAGCTCCAGAAGCTCCTTGATCTCGAACTCCTTGGCGCCGTCAAATACCGCAGTCGCCATGGGCACGCCGCCTACCAGGTTCTGGGCCAGCTCGAGGATTTCCTCGTCGCTGAAGCTATCCAGATCTTCCGGAGAACCGCCCGCGCCAGCCTTGTTGTAGATCTTGTCGAGGAAACCGCGGATGTCCGCGATCTTCTTCTGCGCCGCCAGCATTTCGCCGATACGCTCACCAAGACCTTTCGCGGCCCAACCCAGGTGGGTTTCCAGGATCTGCCCCACGTTCATACGGGACGGTACACCCAGCGGGTTCAGCACCACATCGACCGGTACACCGTTCTCGTCGTACGGCATATCTTCTTCCGGCATGATCACGGAGATCACACCCTTGTTACCGTGACGGCCGGCCATCTTGTCACCGGGCTGAATGCGACGCTTGATAGCCAGGTAAACCTTGACCACCTTGAGGACACCGTGAGCCAGATCATCTCCACCGGAGATCTTGGCCTGCTTGTCCTTGTAACGCTCATCCTGTTCTTTCTTGTGCTGCTCCAGGTACTGCTGGGCACGCTCAAGCTGCTCGGCAACGTCTTCATCCGCCGGACGCAGCTCGAACCATTTCTCGGCATCCAGGCCGTCCAGCATATCGCCAGTCAGCTCAGTACCGCGCTTGAAGCCAGCACCACCGTTAACTTTCTTGCCCACCAGCACAGTGCGCAGACGCTCCAGAATATCCTGCTCGAGGATCCGGTATTCATCTTTCAGATCCTTGCGGAACTGTTCCAACGCATCCTGCTCGATCTGCTTGGCGCGCTCGTCTTTCTCTACGCCATCGCGGGTGAACACCTGCACGTCAATAACCGTACCTTTGACGCCGGAGGAGACACGCAGAGAGGTGTCTTTCACGTCAGAGGCTTTCTCACCGAAGATGGCGCGCAACAGCTTCTCTTCCGGGGTCAGCTGGGTTTCGCCCTTCGGCGTTACCTTACCTACCAGAATGTCGCCGGCTTCCACTTCCGCACCAATGTAAACAATGCCGGACTCGTCCAGTTTGGACAGTGCCGCCTCGCCCACGTTGGGGATATCCGCGGTGATCTCTTCCGGACCCAGCTTGGTGTCACGGGCGATCGCGGTGAGCTCCTGAATGTGGATGGAAGTGAAACGGTCTTCCTTCACCACTTTCTCGGAGATGAGGATGGAATCCTCGAAGTTGTAACCATTCCAGGGCATGAACGCCACGCGCATGTTCTGGCCCAGGGCCAGTTCACCCATGTCAACGGACGGGCCGTCAGCCATGATGTCGCGAGCAGCAACCCGGTCACCCACTTTCACCAGCGGACGCTGGTTGATGCAGGTGTTCTGGTTGGAACGGGTGTATTTGGTCAGGTTGTAGATATCTACACCTGCTTCACCTTCGTTCACTTCGTCATCGTTCACTTTCACGATGATGCGGGACGCATCCACCTTGTCGACGATACCGCCACGGGTCGCGACCACACACACGCCAGAGTCACGGGCCACGTGACGCTCAAAACCGGTACCCACCAGCGGCTTGTCGGCACGCAGGGTCGGTACAGCCTGACGCTGCATGTTGGAACCCATCAACGCACGGTTAGCATCATCGTGCTCAAGGAACGGGATCAGCGACGCGGCCACCGACACCACCTGACGGGGGGAGACATCCATATGGGTAATGGTGTCACGCTCCATCACGGTAAATTCGTAACGGTGACGCACGGTAACGAAGTCTTCTTCGAAGCCGCCGTCGGCAGTCATCTTCGCGTCGACCTGGGCGATAACGCACTCGGCTTCTTCAATCGCAGACAGGTATTCGATTTCTTCGGTGACCTTGCCATCCACCACCTTCAAGTACGGCGACTCCAGGAAGCCATACTCATTGGCGCGGGCATAGGTCGCCAGCGAGTTGATCAGACCGATGTTCGGACCTTCAGGGGTCTCGATCGGACACACACGACCGTAGTGAGTCGGGTGAACGTCACGCACCTCAAAGCCGGCACGCTCACGGGTCAGACCACCCGGGCCCAACGCGGAAACACGACGCTTGTGCGTGATCTCGGACAGCGGGTTGTTCTGATCCATGAACTGGGACAGCTGGGAAGAGCCGAAGAACTCTTTCACCGCCGCCGCCACCGGCTTGGAGTTGATCAGATCCTGCGGCATCAGGCCTTCGGATTCAGCCAGACTCAGACGCTCTTTGACCGCACGCTCAACACGTACCAGACCGACACGGAACTGGTTCTCGGCCATCTCACCCACGGAGCGCACACGACGGTTACCCAGGTGATCGATATCATCGACCACGCCGTTACCGTTACGGATGTCGACCAGGGTCTTCAGTACATCAATGATGTCAGAGGAGTCTTCACCCATCTGCTCGAAGTACTGTTTGCCTTCTTCGTCGTTACGGGAGCTGAAGTAGCGGCCATCAAACAGGATGCCCGGACCGGTCTCGTCTTCACGACCAAGACGACGGTTGAACTTCATGCGGCCCACGCCAGACAGGTCGTAACGCTCGTCGGTAAAGAACAGGTTCTTGAACAGGTTCTCTGCCGCTTCCTTGGTCGGCGGCTCGCCCGGACGCATCATGCGATAGATCTCGACCAGGGCCTCCAGCGGAGTACGGGTCGGGTCGGCACGCAGGGTGTCAGCCATGAACGGACCGTTGTCCAGATCATTGGTGTACAGGGTTTCAAACTCGGTAACACCGCCGTTCTGCAGCTTTTCCAGGGTTTCGGCTGTCAGCTCGGTATTACACTCCACCAGGATCTCACCGGTTTCCTGGTCGATAATGGACTTGGCCAGATACTTGCCCTGCAGATACTCAGCAGGGATCTCCAGGTACTCAAGACCGGCTTTCTCCAACTGGCGGATATGACGGGCAGTAATACGACGGCCACGCTCAACCACCACCTCGCCATCGGCGAGAATATCAAACGTGGCGGTTTCACCACGCAGACGCTCCGGCACCAGCTTCATGCGGTACAGGCCGTCTTCTGCCACGATTTCATTGGTGTCGAAGAACATCTCCAGCACTTCGTCGGAGGTGTAACCCAATGCACGCAGCAGAATGGTCGCCGGCAGTTTGCGGCGACGGTCGATCCGGACAAAGACCAGGTCTTTGGGATCGAATTCGAAGTCCAGCCAGGAACCACGATAAGGAATCACCCGGGCAGAATACAGCAGCTTGCCGGAGGAGTGAGTCTTGCCCTTGTCGTGATCGAAGAAGACACCGGGAGAACGGTGCAGCTGGGACACGATTACACGCTCGGTACCGTTAATCACAAAGGTACCGTTTTCGGTCATCAGGGGAATCTCACCCATGTAGACCTGTTGTTCACGAATATCCTTGATCGCCCCGGACGACTCACGGTCGTAAATCACGAGACGAATGCGCACGCGCAGCGGCGCCGCATAGGTCGTTCCACGAATGATGCACTCTTTCACATCAAACACGGGTTTGCCGAACTCGTAGCCGGCATACTCCAACGCTGCATTACCTGAATAACTGGCAATCGGGAATACTGACCGGAAAGCCGCTTCCAGACCGCTATCCAGACGCTCTTCTGCGCTTTTGTCCTGCTGCAGGAATTTGCGGTAGGAATCGAGCTGAATTGCCAGAAGGTAGGGAACTTCCATTACCTTCGGCAACTTGCCGAAATCTTTGCGGATCCGCTTTTTCTCAGTAAATGAGTATGCCATCTGCGTTCCTCAGCTGTTGATCTATCACCACCCGGTGATATTTCTGTATGAAACCCCTCATACAGAAACGACAAAAGGCTGGCAGCCAAAAAGCTGCCAGCCGGCGCCTTTCCGCCTCAAGACGGAAAGACATAGCGCTAATGCGCTTACTTGAGCTCGGCAGTACCGCCAGCCTCTTCGATCTTTTTCTTGATCTCTTCGGCTTCGTCTTTGCCAGCGCCTTCCTTAACAGGAGCAGGAGCGCCTTCTACCAGCTCTTTGGCTTCTTTCAGACCCAGGCCGGTCACTTCACGGACAGCCTTGATCACGCCAACTTTCTTGTCGCCGAAGCCGGTCAGGATAACGTCGAAATCGGTCTTCTCTTCAGCGGCGTCGCCACCAGCAGCGCCAGGCGCAGCAGCAACAGCGACGGCAGCAGCAGAAACGTTGAACTTCTCTTCAAACGCTTCGATCAGCTCGACCAGTTCCAGTACAGACAGTTCAGCAACTGCATTCAGGATATCTTCTTTGGACATTGCCATTTTAACTTCTCCAAATCTTGATGATGTGCGGTTCAGGAGCCGATCAGGCTGCTTCACCTTCGTTCTGTTCTTTAAGCGCAGTCAGCAAACGGCCAAACTTGGAAACCGGAGCCTGCAGTACAGACACCAGGCTGGTCAGAGCCTGTTCGCGGTTCGGCAGTTTTGCCAGTACGTCGATTTCTGCGCCAGAATAGAGCTTGCCTTCGTATAGACCGGTCTTAAGCTCCAGCTGGTCATTGTCTTTGGCGAAGTCCTTGAACAGACGGGCAGCAGCGCCCATGTCTTCCTCGGACAGCGACATAGCAATGATGGTCGGACCAATCAGCGACTCGTTCAGCAGCTCAAGATCGGTACCCTCAAAGGCACGACGAGCCAGCGTATTACGAATAACACGCAGGTAAACGTTCTGCTGACGTGCCTTGGAACGAAGCTCGGTCAACTGAGCCACGTTCAAGCCACGATAGTCGGCGACCACAGCGGAGAATGCACCCAGTGCGGCTTTATTTACCGCGGCGACAATCTCTTTCTTGTCTTCTAGTCTCAGAGCCACTGTGTAACCTCCTCGATGAATACAACCGGTCGAAACCGGCCACCCATTTATGAATTCGCTAGCGAACTCATACGCGGGGGTTACAGTGAAACCTGAACCACACCGCGTCTACGCAGGCTGATGGTTTAAGCCTTATCCGGGAGAACCCGCCAAGGCGCCTGTGGTCTTTGACGCTCCGGCAGCACGCTGCCGAAATCAAAGTCCTTGTTGGCGCACAGCTTTCGCCATGCGCCGAATGCTTTACATCGCCAGGGATGCGGGATCGATGGACAGACCCGGACCCATGGTGGTGGACAGGGTTACTTTCTTGAAGTAGGTACCCTTGGCAGAAGACGGCTTGGCTTTCTTCAGGTCAGCCAGCAGCGCTTCCACGTTTTCCTTGATGGCGGTGTTGTCGAAACCTACCTGACCCACGGTGCAGTGGATAATGCCACCTTTGTCGGTACGGTAACGCACCTGACCACCCTTGGCGTTTTTCACGGCCTGGGCAACATCAGGAGTTACGGTACCAACCTTCGGGTTCGGCATCAGACCACGGGGGCCCAAGATGGTGCCGAGCTTACCGACAACGCGCATGGCGTCCGGGGAAGCAATCACCACGTCGAAGTTGATTTCGCCACCCTGAACCTGCTCGGCCAGATCATCAAAACCCACCACGTCCGCACCGGCTTCTTTTGCTTCTTCGGCCTTGGCGCCCTGAGCAAAAACAGCAACACGAACGGTTTTACCAGTACCGTGAGGCAGCACGGAAGCGCCACGCACGTTCTGGTCAGATTTACGCGGGTCAACACCCAGGTTAACCGCCACGTCTACAGACTCTTTGAACTTCACACCAGACAGTTCGGTCAGCAGCGCTACGGCTTCTTCAACCTGATACAGCTTGCCAGCTTCAACTTTTTCACGGATGGCGCGCAGGCGCTTGGACAGTTTAGCCATTGGTTAACCCTCCACATCCAGGCCCATGGAACGGGCAGAACCCGCGATAGTGCGCACAGCGGCATCCAGATCAGCAGCGGTCAGATCAGGCTCTTTCGCCTTGGCGATCTCTTCCAGCTGAGCACGGGTTACCTTGCCCACTTTCTTGGTGTTCGGCTCACCAGAGCCGCTCTTGATTTTCGCCGCTTTCTTCAGCAGGTAAGACGCAGGCGGCGTCTTCATGGTGAAGGTGAAAGAGCGGTCGTTGTAAACGGTGATCACAACCGGCACTGGCGCACCAGCATCCAGCTGTTGGGTCTGTGCGTTGAACGCTTTACAGAACTCCATGATGTTTACACCGTGCTGACCCAGAGCGGGACCCACCGGCGGTGACGGGTTAGCCTGACCCGCTGCAACCTGCAGCTTGATGTAGGCTTGTACTTTCTTCGCCATTTTCTAGACTCCTTGGGTGCAAACGCCACGCATCAAGCGGGCTCCCCTCAGGTTGTCAAAACGCCCCGGCCACCATTCGGCGACCAGGGCTCCCAAATTCACTTGCCGGTTTGGCTATCAGGTTTTTTCGACCTGACCAAACTCCAGCTCTACTGGCGTAGACCGACCGAAGATCATTACAGCCACCTGCAGACGGCTCTTTTCGTAATTCACTTCTTCGATCACACCATTGAAATCTGCAAACGGGCCGTCGTTGACACGGACCACTTCGCCAGCCTCGAACAGCGTCTTCGGCTTCGGCTTTTCCACTGCGTCATCCATGCGTTGCAGGATGGCATCAGCTTCTTTCTTGGTAATCGGAGAAACACGGCCCGGATTTTTCGGATCTTCACCGATAAACCCCATCACCTTAGGGGTTTCTTTTACCAAGTGCCAGGAGTCGTCGCACATCTCCATTTCCACCAGCACGTAGCCGGGGAAAAACTTGCGCTCGGACTTGCGCTTCTGGCCACCCTTGATCTCAACCACTTCTTCAGTGGGAACCAGGATGTCGCCAAACAGCTCTTCCATTGAACGCAGTTTAACGCGCTCTTCGAGGGCGCGTTTTACGTGCTTTTCGAAACCTGAGTAGGCATGTACCACATACCAGCGCTTTGCCATGTTAACCCCTTAACCAATCACCCAGGACATAAGACCACCCAGAATCCAGTCAAGCACGAACAGCAACAAGGCCACGAGCACAACAAAGACCAGAACGATCAGGGTGGTCTGCAGGGTTTCCTGACGGGTCGGCCAGACAATCTTGCGCAGCTCGACCATGGAGTCCTTGCGCAGTTGATTGAACGCTTTTCCCTGCTCAGTCTGCAGAGCAACAAAAACGGCCATTAGTGCCACTACAACGACACCAACAACCCGATAAAGAGTAGGCTGATCGGAGAAATAGCTATTGCCGATAACGGCAGCAGCCACCAGACCAACTACCAGCAACCACTTCACCGCCTCAAGGGCAGCGGAGCCGGAACCTGCTTCTGTTTTCTCGCTCATCGGACGATGCACCCTACCACCCAGGCAAAGCCTTGGGAAAATTGGCAGGCCAGGAGGGACTCGAACCCCCAACAGCCGGTTTTGGAGACCGGTGCTCTACCAATTGAACTACTGGCCTGTAACTTTGAAACTTTTAAAACAAAACAGGGTGGCAGGCCTGCCTGCCACCCCTGGCCACCGGGTAACGAATTACTCGGTGATCTTG
>NZ_AQOQ01000051.1:0-14292 GCF_002888555.1 Alcanivorax sp. MD8A
CACTGTTCACTGTTCACTGTTCACTGTTTCGGTTGCGATGCCATGGCCCCAGAAACCTCTCTTCTCTACATTCACGGCTTCAACAGCTCTCCGGCTTCGCACAAGGCGGGGATTCTGCGTGAGGTGTTCGAGCGCGCTGGCTGTGCGGAGCGCCTGATTGTGCCGGCCTTGCCACCGTCCCCGCGGCAGGCCATGGCGGAGCTGGATGCGGCCATCGCGTCGGCCGGGCCGGTGGCGCTGCTGGGCTCGTCGCTCGGGGGCTTCTATGCCACCTGGCTGGCCGAGCACCATGATCTCAAGGCGGCACACATCAATCCGGCAGTTCGTCCATGGCGACTACTGGACAAATACACAGGTATCCAGCATAACTATCACACCGGAGAGGCCTACCAGTTCAATCCGGCCTGGCTGGAAGAGTTGCGCCACTACGAAGTGGCAGACATTTCCAAGCCGGACAACCAGCTGTTGCTGACCCAGACCGGGGATGAAACCCTCAACTGGGAAGATGGCTGGGACTATTATGGCGACTGTCACCGCTATTGTGGCTTGGGTGGCAGCCACGCCTTTGATAACTTTGACGCCTTCATACCGCTGATTCTGCGGTTTTGTGGTGTGAGTCTGACGTCGGCAGTCTGACGTCTGGCACGACAACCCGTTTGTCAGTCGTCCGGCGTCCAACGTCAGACGTCCGACCCTGAATTCAAGATACTTTATGACCAACAACTATACGTCCGAGAATATTGAAGTACTGTCGGGCCTGGAGCCGGTGCGCAAGCGTCCCGGCATGTACACCGACACCACCCGCCCCAACCACCTGGCCCAGGAAGTGATCGACAACTCGGTCGATGAAGCACTGGCGGGCCATGCCAAGTCCATCAAGGTCACCCTGTTCAAGGACGGTGGCGTGGAAGTGGAAGATGATGGCCGCGGGATGCCGGTGGACCTGCACCCGGTGCAGAAGAAACCCGGGGTGGAGGTGATCCTTTCCACTCTGCATGCGGGCGGCAAGTTTTCCAACAACAACTACCAGTTCAGTGGTGGTTTGCACGGTGTGGGTGTGTCGGTGGTGAATGCCCTGTCCACCAAGCTGGAAGTGCTGGTCAAACGTGACGGGCAGCTGCACCGCATCGAGTTTGGCGATGGCGAAAAGCGCAGCGAACTGGAAGTGGTGGACACGGTGGGCAAGCGCAACACCGGTACCATTCTGCGGTTCTGGCCAGACCCGTCGTATTTCGACTCCCCGAAGATTTCCGTTTCGCGGCTCAAGCACCTGCTGCGGGCCAAGGCCGTATTGTGCCCGGGCCTGAAGGTCATTCTGGAAAACCAGCTCAGCGGAGAAACCGAGACCTGGCAGTTTGAAGACGGCTTGATTGAATATCTGCTGGAATCGGCTACCGGCTGGGAGCGGGTGCCGGAAGAGCCCTTCAACGGCGCCATGAGTGCCGAGACCGAGGCAGTGGACTGGGCTGTCATGTGGTTGCCGGAAGGTGGCGAGCTGGTGCAGGAGTCCTACGTCAACCTGATTCCCACCGCCCAGGGCGGCACGCACGTGAACGGGTTGCGTTCCGGTCTGCTGGAGGCCATGCGTGAGTTCTGTGAGTTCCGCAACCTGCTGCCCCGTGGGGTGAAGCTGACCCCGGAAGACATCTGGGACCGGGCGGCCTACGTCCTGAGCGTCAAGATGCAGGATCCGCAGTTCGCAGGCCAGACCAAAGAGAGGCTGAGCTCACGGCAGACGGCGGCGTTCGTGTCTGGCGTGGTGAAGGATGCCTTTTCCCTGTGGTTGAACCAGCACACCGACGAAGCCGAGAAGCTGGCGGACCTGTGTATCAACAACGCCCAGAAACGGTTGCGTGCGGCCAAAAAGGTCACGCGCAAAAAAGTCACCAGCGGCCCGGCGTTGCCCGGCAAGCTGGCCGACTGTACCAGCGATGATCCGTCCCAGAGTGAAATCTTTCTGGTGGAAGGGGATTCTGCCGGGGGCAGTGCCAAGCAGGCCCGTGACCGGGTCTATCAGGCGATCATGCCCCTGCGGGGCAAGATCATGAACACCTGGGAAGTGGACTCTGGTGAGGTGCTGGGCAGTCAGGAAATCCATGATATTGCGGTGGCACTGGGGATCGAGCCGGGCAGTGATGATCTCAGTGGCTTGCGCTATGGCAAGGTCTGCATTCTTGCCGATGCGGACTCTGACGGTCTGCACATCGCGACCCTGATCTGCGCCTTGTTCCTGCGGCATTTCCCCGCGCTGGTGAAAAACGGTCATGTGTTTGTGGCCATGCCACCGCTGTACCGCATCGATGTGGGCAAGGACGTGTACTACGCCCTGGACAAGGACGAACGCGAAGGGGTGCTCGATCGCATCAAGGCCGAGAAGAAGCGAGGCAAGGTTAACGTCACCCGATTCAAGGGGCTGGGCGAAATGAACCCGCTGCAATTGCGTGAAACCACCATGGCCCGCGACACCCGCCGTCTGGTGCGCCTGTCCATCAGTGGCGACGATGACACCCACCAGTTGATGGACATGTTGCTGAGCAAGAAGCGCGCCTCGGATCGCAAGATCTGGCTGGAAGAAAAGGGGAATCTGGCTGAAGTGTAGCGCTGCGCTGCGGCGGGTTGGACGTCTGGGGTCGGACGTCTGACGCAAAGGAATAATCGGTTTTGTCGTCCGACTTCAGAGGTCAGACGTCAGACTAAAGTGAGTATAGCGAGCAAAAATGGCTGACGAATTTGAAAGTTTTCCCCTGAGGGAATACACCGAAAAAGCGTACCTGGATTATTCCATGTACGTGATTCTCGATCGGGCCCTGCCGAATATCGGTGACGGCCTGAAACCGGTGCAGCGTCGAATCGTGTACGCGATGAGTGAGCTGGGCCTGAAGAATACCGCCAAGTACAAGAAGTCCGCCCGTACCGTGGGTGATGTACTGGGTAAGTATCACCCCCATGGAGACTCGGCCTGTTACGAGGCCATGGTATTGATGGCGCAGCCGTTCAGTTACCGCTATCCGTTGGTGGATGGTCAGGGTAACTGGGGCAGCGCGGATGATCCGAAGTCCTTCGCGGCCATGCGTTATACCGAATCCAAGTTGGCGCCCTATGCCGAGGTGCTACTGGCGGAGCTGGGGCAGGGCACGGTGGAATGGGTGCCGAACTTCGATGGCACCATGGATGAGCCGAAGCTGCTGCCGGCACGACTGCCCAATGTGCTGCTCAATGGCACCACCGGTATTGCGGTGGGCATGAGCACAGACATTCCGCCCCATAACCTGCGTGAAGTCGCCAACGCCTGTATCCATCTGCTGAAAGATCCCGGCGCCTCGCTGGATGATTTGATGGAGCATATTACCGGGCCGGATTTCCCCACCGAGGCGGAAATCATTACCCCGATCAACGACATCATCCGCATGTACGCCGAGGGCAAGGGGTCGCTGAAACAGCGTGCCGTTTACGAGCGTGAGGATGGCGATATCGTGGTCACGGCGCTGCCGTATCAGGTCTCCGGCGCCAAGGTGCTGGAGCAGATCGCCGACCAGATGAACAAGAAAAAGCTGCCCATGGTCAGCGACCTGCGTGATGAATCCGATCACGAGAATCCGACCCGGCTGGTGATTACACCCAAATCCAACCGGGTGGATATTGAGCAGCTCATGGGGCACCTGTTTGCTACCACGGATCTGGAAAAGAACTACCGGGTTAACCTGAACATGATCGGCATTGATGGCCGGCCACAGGTGAAGAGCCTGGACACCATTCTCAACGAGTGGTTGCAGTTCCGCATGGTCACGGTGCGCCGTCGCTTGCAGCACCGCCTCGACAAGGTGCTCGAACGCCTGCATATCCTGGAAGGCTTGTTGGTCGCATTCCTCAATATTGATGAAGTGATCCACATCATTCGTACCGAAGATGCGCCCAAGCCGGTGCTGATGGAGCGCTTCGGGATTTCCGACCGCCAGGCCGAAGCCATCCTCGAACTGAAATTGCGCCACCTGGCCAAACTCGAGGAAATGAAGATTCGTGGCGAGCAGGATGAGCTCAACGAAGAACGTGAAACCCTGGAAGCCACGCTCGGCTCCACGGCCCGCATGAAGAAACTGGTGGCGAAAGAGCTGAAGGAAGACGCTGAGAAATACGGGGATGACCGTCGCTCGCCGCTGGTGGAACGCAGTGCCGCTTCCGCGCTGGATGAAACCGATCTGGTCAGTGCCGATCCGGTGACGGTGGTGCTGTCTGAAAAAGGCTGGGTGCGTGCTGCCAAGGGGCATGATGTGGATGTGGAAGGCCTCAGCTACAAGGCCGGCGACAAATACCGCGCCAGTGCCCGGGGCAAGTCGAATCAGCCGGTGTGCTTTATCGACAGTACCGGGCGCAGTTATTCCCTCCCTGCACATACCCTGCCCAGCGCCCGAGGCCAGGGCGAGCCGTTGTCCGGGCGGGTCAGTCCGCCCTCGGGGGCCATTTTCATGGCCGCCGTCATGGGCAAGGAAAAGGATGCCTTCCTGATGAGCACCGATGCCGGCTACGGCTTTGTGGTGCGCTATACCGATCTGCTCGCTAACAAGAAGGCGGGCAAGGCCGCGCTGAGCGTGCCCAAGGGGGCCAAGGTGCTGGTACCGCAGGCGGTGGGCAGTGTCAGCGATGACCTTATCGCACTGGTGTCCAACGAAGGGCGTTTGTTGGTCTTCCCGGTCAAGGAGCTGCCGGAAATGGCGCGCGGTAAAGGCAACAAGATGATGTCGATACCGTCTGCACGGGTGGCGGCACGGGAAGAGTTTGTGCAAGACGTGCAGGTGTTGGGGCCGCAGGATTCGTTAACCATCTTTGCTGGTAAACGCCACCTGACGCTGAAGGCATCTGACCTGGAGCATTACTACGGTGAACGGGGCCGCCGGGGTGCCAAGCTGCCACGTGGTTTCCAGAACGTGGACAGCATGGCTGTTGAGAGAAAGGGCGCTTAAACAGCAGGGACTGAGGGAACAGTAATGGTACGGGGCGTCATTACAGTGTTGTTGTTGCTGATCAATACCCTGGTATTGATCGGCCCCATGATGGTGGTGGCGCTGCTGAAGTTGCTGTTGCCGGTAGCGGCCCTGCGGCGAGCCTGCTCGGTAATGGTGATGACCATTGCCGAAACCTGGGCGGAAATCTGCAAGGCGATCTTTGCCTTGATGACCCCGACACAATGGGATATCCGCGGGGTGGCAGCGTTACGCCAGGACACCTCCTACCTGGTGGTCAGTAATCACCAGTCATGGGTCGATATTCCGGCGTTGGTGCAGGCGTTCAATCGCAAGACCCCGTATTTCAAGTTCTTCCTAAAGAAGGAGTTGATCTGGGTGCCGTTTCTGGGCTTGGCGTTCTGGGCACTGGATTATCCGTTCATGAAGCGCTACAGCAAGGCGGTGCTGGCGAAACATCCGGAACTCAAGGGCAAGGATCTGGAGATTACCCGCCGGGCCTGTGAAAAGTTTCAGGGCATCCCGGTTACGGTGGTGAACTTTCTGGAAGGGACCCGTTTTACACCGGCCAAGCACAAGCAACAGGGGGCGCCCTACACCCACCTTCTCAACCCAAAGGCTGGGGGTGTGGCCTTCGTGCTGGCAGCACTGGGGGATAATCTTGACGCGCTCCTGGACGTGACGATCGCCTATCCGCAGGGCACGCCACCCGGTTTCTGGGCACTGCTAAGTGGCAAGGTGAATCGCGTGGTGGTGGACGTGCAGACGCGTCCGCTGGATCCCGCCCTGTGGCGCAGTGATTACCAGGAAGATGCCGAGTTTCGTGCCGAGTTACAGCAGTGGGTTAGCGAATTGTGGGCAGCCAAGGACCTGCACTTGCAAGAACTGAAGCGAGAAATCAGCTGATTCCTCGCTAGAAAGCGGGCCCCTGAAAGTTCAGTGTTAGCGCCACGTACGGGCCCCCAAATTTCAGGTTTACGGCCTGATTCCGGGAATCCTCGTCGAGTTTTATGAACATCTGATGGAAGCCGACTTCCAGCCCCAGTAAAAAATCCGATTGCCACCCTGCCCGTAAAATAAAGTCGCCCAACTGATCTTCATCCAGATAGATGCCATTGGCTTCGGCTCCCAGGTACGCGTTATCGGATAACAATGGGAACGGTAAATACCCCGCCAGATGGAATACCGGAAGCGTCTCGTCAATGCGGCGTATTGCCTGTGCCGAAGTGGAAAGAATTTCCAGTTCGCCGTTCAGATCCCGGGCTGCCAGCCCAACATTCACTTTGCCTCCGTTGTTGCGGGGGAGAGAGTAGTACAGGGTGGCATCAGAAACGCGGAGATCCAGATCGTTACGAATCTGGTCTCCGGCAATAAAACTTTCGCCTGCGAACTGCAGATCCCGGGGGGACGAAGTGCTGGCGGCATCGCGCACCCCCAGGTAGCGAAGCCGGGCATTGGGCAGCCAGTGATTGTCGTGTTCCAGTGTGAGGTAGGCGCCGCTCTGTCTGGCATGGTTGAACTGCAGATCGTTATCCAGATCCAGTTCATCTCCGTCGCTGATGGTGCCCTCCAGTTCACTGTTCCAGCTGTACCCTCCCCCGGATAAACGGACGCCCTCGGCCAAGGCAGAATGGCTGATAGCGAGGCTGGCACAGGCGAGGACAATCCCTGTCTTCATTGTTCGGGTCTCCTGCAAGGTCAGAAACCAATCGAGAGCGCCAGGTAAGGGCCGCCCATTTCCAGGTCGGTGTCCAGAGAGCTGACATCTTCCAGATCCAGTTGCAGGTAGCTATAGCCGACTTCAATGCCAATCAGGTAATCGGAGCGCCAACCGACCTGCACATCGAAATCATTGATGCCAGAGCCATCGTATTCAATGGCATTGATTTCCCCTCCCACATAGACACCGGGTACAGGGAGGTTGGCTCTGGCGCCAAGATGCAACATGGGGACAATTTCATCGACGTCGATTCGGGCATCGGAATTCAGACTATTGAGATGCAGGTAGCCTTCCATCTTGCGGACGGTCAGGCCCACATCCAGTTTCAGGGCAGTATCTACTGGCGTGTAGTAGAAGGTGCCATCGAGCATCTCCATATCAAAGTCGGTATCGACTCGGGTTTGCGCCACATAGATCTGGCCATTGAACTCGAAGGTGCGCTGGATACGGTTGCTGGCCGTATCAGAAAGATCCATATAGCGGACCCGGAAGTTGGGGAGGATCGGAACGGCGTGTTCAATGCCCAGATAAAGGACACCCTGATCGGCTTCGTTGAAGCCCAGATCATCCTGCACATCAATGTTGGCCCCGCCGGAGGAGAAGGTGCCTTCCAGTTCACTGTCCCAGCTGTACCCACCGCCATAGACAGTGAGGCCTGGCGCCGCGTACAGGGCAGAGGAGGTAAACAGGGCGGCGGTTGCAAGCAGCGTTCGTTTCATGAGTGATCCAGTCGGCAGGGAATGTCCCTGAAGTATAGCGCAGGGAGGATGCCGGGCGCCAAGGCAGTGCGGATTCTGCTAGAATCGCTCTACGCAAATGTGTTTAACGGGCTGCAGGCCCTGGAGTTCACACAGTCATGTTTCTTGACGAGATGCCCGGTCAGTTCCGTTACCCCGCCCCGGAAGATGCAGAAGATGAGGTGCTACTGGCAGATATCCAGCGCAAGGGATGGCACCATTTTGCCGTGCCTGGAGGTGATGGTCAGCCTGGCTATACTTTTAGCGTGGGGCATTTCCTGAACTTGAACCACCCCGAGCTGATCGTGGTGGGGTTGAAGGACGCGCTGGCCAGCCGCTTGCTCGACAGCGCTGCAGTGCGTATTCGTGGCCTGAACAAGCCGTATCAGCCCTACCGGTTGTACAATGATATCGCCGATGGGCTTGAGGTCATGTTCCTGCCGGTGGCGTTTCCGCATTACAAGGAATACCTGGGCTTTGCCAACTGGTTCTACCAAAGTCTGCCGGCGCCTTATCCTGCCTTGCAGATGGTCTGGCCAGACCCGAAAGGGGTATTCCCATGGCAGCCCGGCTATGACGCCCGTTTCCGGCGCGCCCAGCCCCTGCTTGGGCCGGCCCCGGCGACGCCGCTGGCCCGGCCTTAGCCCCATGGTGGAGATTTCCTTTCGGAAATTTCCACCCTACGATACACCTGTTACCGATATGTGAGAGGTCTGAATGAGCTCCCTGCAGGAACAATTGATGAAGGCCGGCCTGTCGGACCAAAAAAAGGCGCGCCGGGCCAAGCAGCAGAAACGTGAAGTGGCCAACAAGGTCAAGCGTGGCGAGATCGAACAGGACGATGCCGCCGAGCGGGTGCGTCGTCAGCAGGCGGAAAAAGCCGAAGCCGATCGCCAGCGCGAAGCGGAACGCAAGGCCGAGCGTGAGCGCAAGGAAATTGCTGCCCAGATCAAGCAAATGATTGAGCAAAGTCGCCTCGACCGAAACGGTGCCGAGGTGGCCTATCAGTTCGTGCAGGACAAGAAAATCAAGAAAACCTGGGTTACGGCAAAACAGCAGCAACAGCTGGAGCGAGGTCAGGTTGCCATTGTCGCACTGGGTGAGGGCGTTGAGCTGGTCCCCACGGTGGTGGCTGAAAAGATCCGCCAGCGTGATGACGCCCCCATTCTGGTGCTCAATGAGCGCGGTGCGCAGGATGTGGATGAGGATGATCCCTACAAGGATTTCCCCATTCCCGATGATCTGATGTGGTGATGAAAAGCGGCAAGCTTCAAGCTACAGCACAGGTGGGCACGGTGTGGTCTCGAAGGCACTGCCCGCGATGTCGGCCCTGATGAAATCCTGGCCTTTACTCTCCGACAACCGGACTCTCTTATGACGGCTTCTTCTTCCCTGACGCTGGGGCGTCGGTATTCGCTGGAAGTGATTCGGGCGGTGCGTAATGGCCTGTTACTGGACGGCGGCCCATTGGGCGATGTGTTGCTTCCGACCCGGGAAGCCGGTGACCTGCAACCCGGTGACAGCGTGCTGGTCACGCTTTACAACGATGGCCAGGGCAGCACCATGGCGTCGGTAAAAGCGCCCAAGGTACAACGGGGCGAAGTTGCCAGTCTGGGCGTGGTCTCCACCAGCAAGTTAGGCGCTTTTCTGGATTGGGGTATGCCCAAGGATCTGTTGTTGCCTTTGGCTGAACAGACCGCCCCCTTGCGGCCCGGAGGTCGGGCGCTGGTCATGGTGACCACCGATCGGGAAGGGCGGTTGTTGGCCAGTGCCAAGCTGGATCGTTTCCTGAAAGATACCTGCAATGAATTCCAGCAAGGTGATGAGGTGGCCCTGATTGCCGGGCGGGAGACCGATCTGGGCTGGAAGATGGTCGTCAATCATCGTTATTGGGGCATGATTGCCCGCAAGGAACTGCGTGCGCCGCTTAAACCTGGCCAGCGGGTCACCGGCTATGTGCAGCGTCTGCGCGAAGACGGCAAACTCAGCTTGTCCCTGAATGCGCCGGGTGCAGCCAAGAGTGATGCCCTGAGCGAGCAGATTCTGGCAGCACTGGAAAACGCCGGTGGCGAATTGCCGTTGGGTGACAAGAGTGCGCCGGACGCGATCTTCGATGCCTTCCGCTGCAGCAAGAATGCCTTCAAGCAAGCCATTGGCGGGCTCTACAAGGCGCGCAAGATCGTCATCGAGAAAGACCGTATCCGCAAAGCCTGATAAATCTTCCTGCTCGAGGAATCTCCATGCTGCTGACCCTGTACCTGATCGGTATCACTGCTGAAGCTATGACCGGGGCGTTGGCGGCGGGGCGATTGCGCATGGATTTGTTCGGGGTGGTGATGATTGCCACCGTCACCGCGTTTGGGGGCGGCTCTATCCGTGACCTCTTGTTGGGGCATTACCCGCTGACCTGGGTTGCCCACCCGGAATATCTGTTGCTGACGACCTCGGCGGCGTTGCTGACCATCTGGATTGCACCGCTCATGTCCCGCCTGCGCATGCTGTTTCTGATGCTGGATGCCCTCGGACTGGTGGCGTTCACGATTATTGGTGTGAAAGTGGCACAAAGCATGGGGCTGGGCATGCCGGTGGCGGTACTGGCAGGGCTGATTACCGGCATCTTTGGCGGGGTGATTCGTGACCTGCTGTGCAACCGTGTTCCGCTGGTGTTTCAGAAGGAACTGTATGCGGTGGTGTCGCTGGGGTCGGCTTGCCTGTTTCTGGTGTTGCAACAGATGGCCTGGCCGGCCTGGCTGATCACGCTGTTGACGCTGGCCGCTGGATTTACGGTCCGCATGCTGGCGATCCGTTATCAGTGGCACCTGCCGCGTTTTGAGTACAACGTCCCCGAGAAATAACCGTTACTGCCAGACCAGTGTCAGCGTTTCCTTGCTGGCAAAGCGCAGCAAGTGGCTGTCGATCACGGATTGCAGTTTCTCCACATTGTCTTCTCCCGCCTGACAGTGCAGATGCAGGGCCTCTGGTTGGGCGTCCAGCTCACAGGTGCCGAAAGGGAAGCGGATAATGCCACGGCTATCATCGAATTCCGTGTCGACTTTGTGGCTGAAGTGCCGACAGAGTTTTTTCAGGTACAGGCTGGCATGGGCGGTGGGGGCGTAGCCATGTCGATGTGTCATGGTGGTTCCTTTAATGGTTGATTGTGTCAACTATATTTGCGATTAAAGTTGATAAAGTCAACCAGTTTTGGGTGCATAGACAAGAGAAGGGGGTGCCATGCAGGAATCCATCAGTCAGGCGTTGGGGGAAGTCTTTACGGATATCCTCAATCGTCTTCGTGGTGAGATGCGTGAGGGGCTGGCGGACCTGCCCCTGAGCCTGGGGCCGCCGGACATTGGCTTGCTGGGCTTTCTTGCACGCTACCCGGGCAGCACCGCCCGCGAACTATGTGATTACCTGGGCCGCGACAAGGCGCAGATGGCTCGCAAGCTTAAGCAGCTGGAAGGTGCCGGCCTGCTGGGCAAGGAAGCGGATGCCCATGATCGCCGGCGGACCCATCTGTTCCTGACCCCGGAAGGGGAAGGAGTGGCGAAACGGGGGCAGCAGGTTCGCCAGCAGGCTTTCGCCAGTTTGCTGGTGGGGCTGGATGCGCGGGAGCAGGAGCAGCTCCTGGCGTTGCTGATGAAAGCCGCAGGCAAAACGGACATAAAGTGATGGCCGTCCTGTAGGCGGCTGGGTAAGGTGTCGGAATGCCGGGGTTGCCCCGGCAAGTTGATGATCAATGGAAATGAGTGACCGGGAGTGGTTATGAACAAGATGCGTGTTGGGTTGCTGGCGGTGTCGCTGGGTATGGTGATGAGTGCGCCGGTGCAGGCGTTCGACTTCAAGAAAATGACAGACTCTGCCAATGAGGCGGTGAACAGCGCTTCGCAAAAAGCGAATTCTTCCATCAGTGAGGCCAGCGATGCGGCCAACAGTGGCATGGCCATTACTGGTGAAGCCCAGGCTCTGGTGGACTCGCTGACCAAGGATCTGGGCGTGACTCAGCAGCAAGCCGCGGGGGGTGCCGGTGCGCTCTTGGCCATGGCCCAGAACAACCTGTCAGCCGACCAGTTCGGCGGTATTCTGGACAAGGTGCCGGGGCTCGATTCCCTGCTGGGTGGTGGCAGCGGTGTGGCGTCCTCCATGCTGGGCAACATTTCCTCGTTGCAGGGTGTCGCGAAGGTGTTTTCGTCGCTGGGTCTGAGCCCGGAAATGATCTCCCAGTTTGCGCCGAAAATTCTCGGCTTCCTGGGCAATGAAGGAGTGGGTAGCACGGCGCTGAACGCTCTGAAAGGCCTGTGGGGCGCCGGCGCGTCCTGATGCTTTGCCCGCTCGCTCTGCACTCCGGCAGAGTGAGCGGTCTGGGCGGGTTGTTGTTGTGCCCGCCTTCTTCCTCTCTCTCCTGTCCCGCGCCTCTTGGCTGACCTGCGTTTATGCAGGTGCCTTATCGTTGCGCAAATCGCAGCAGCTGCCGATGACACATGGCCGGGGTTTGCCCGCTCCAACGCTTGAAGGAGCGACGGAAGTTGGTGCTGTCGGTGAAATTCAGTCGTGCGCACACCTGATCCGGGCCCAGGCCATGAAAGGCAAGCCAGTGTACGGCCTGGTGCAGTCGGGCTTCATCCAGCAGTTGCTGGTAGTGACTGGAAAAACCTTTCAGGCGTCGTTTCAGGGTCGCGGGGCTGCACTCCAGCCATTCGGCGCTTTCCTGCAGTGACGGCGGCTGGTGAATGTGTTCCAGCAAGTGCAGGTAGAGCCCGTGACGCAGACTGAGAGTGCCTGGTAGCGAGGCGATTTCCTGTTGGCACTGCTGCAGGGCTGCCTGCCTGGCGGTGGCCGAGTGGTTGGGCCAGGGGCGCTCCAGATACTCCAGGGGCAGCAGCATGGCGTCTATCTGTGAGGCAAAGTGCAGTGGGCCGCTCAGATGAACCTGGTACTGCTCGGGGTAATCGGGGCAGTCATGCCGGAACAGAAATTGCCAGGGCAGACGTTCGCCGCTAAGCCAGCGGGTGACCGAGGCGACGCCGGTCATGGCGGCTTCGACGATGAATCGCCAATGCGGGCCGCTGCCAGCACAGTCGAGCCACTGCAGGCAGAGATGTTGCTCGCTGAGTGACAATCGAGCCCCTGCCAGCGGCTGAATCAGCACGCCGAAATCACAGAACACCTGCAGCGCCTGGGCCAGGTTACCGGCATTGGCGAGCAGGGTGCTGGCGGCACCATAATGGCCGGGGAACAGGCGCTGGCCATAGCGAAAGCTGAGTTCCGGATCGGCCAGGCTGCGGCGACTGTTGTGAATGAGCTGAAGAAAATCATGGCTGCTGAGCTGCGCCTCCCCCTGCACGATTTGTTCACGGAACAGGCCGGTATGACGTAGCAGTACATTGCTGTCGATGGCCTGATCCGCTGCCAGATCCAGCAGTACGGCAGCCTGCCCGTGGGCAGGAATAAAGCGCTGGTCATGCAGGAAAAAACCCATCTCAGGCGACTCGGGATGGACTGTGCAGGTTGCGATTGGCGCGCTCGATCAGGCTGTCGGCATCCTCGTCATGGGCCACAGCAAGACCGGCCATGATGGCCACGGGGTGGGTGATGCCGCGCTGGGTCTTGAACGCAAAATGGCGAACCGCCTGTTCCAGTTCCCGGGTCAAGGACTCGGCTTCCTGGCGCCCCGTACGCGGTAGCACAACGGCGAAACGGTCACCGGCGTAACGGCACAGCAGATCCTGCTGGCGCAGGTTGAGCAGCAGCACTTCGGCCACTTCCCTTAACAGCCGGTCACTGTCGTGGGGGCCGAGGAGTCGGCGGCTATGGTCGAAGCAGTGCAGATCCAGCATGACCAGTGAAAGGGGTTGGTCCTGTTTGAGCAGTTCCATGGCCAATTGCTCGCGCAGGTAGCGTGGTCCGGAAAGTGGTGTCAGGCCATCGAGGCTGCGATGCTCCCGAAACACCCGCTCCCGTTTCTGCAGCTGGGCGGATATTGCCTGCTGTTCCCGGTGCCAGTGGTAGATCCCCAGTGTCAGCAGCAGCATGCCCAGAGGCATGGCGCCGGATTCCAGCCAGTGGTCCCACATCACGGCAGACGGTAACTGGATGAATTCATCCATCAGGTCCTGCCAGTAGGCCAGGAAAAGGGTACTCAGGCCTGTCACCAGCAAGCGGGTGACTCGACCGGTCGGGCGGCTATTGAGAATCAGCCCAATCCACAGCAAGGCAAGCAGCGCGGCTCCCCCTTCCCCCGCGATGTCCAGCCACACCAGTTCCGATACCGTTTTCAGATCGCCACTGGCCAGGTTGGCCAGCACCACCAGGTTCGCCATGACCAGCAGGGCAATCAGGGAACCTCGATGCAGGCTGAGTCGCTGTTTCACATGCATTCTCCTTTCTGACTGCCGCAGCAATACGGGAGGGAGGTTGCAGTTTGATGAAAACCCTGTGGTGAGCGCGAGGGGTCGAATTGGCTCAGGGCAATGATGAATGCCCCCGGCTTTTCCGTGTTGTGACCGGCTCGGGTGAGTACAGGCCTGCCCTGGAGGGGGTCACAACAGCTCAAATTGACCGAGAAACACCGCGAAAACCGGCTCTTGTGGTGAGGCTGTAACCGAACTGACATAGGGGCTGCCTAACGTGCCGGGCATTGCCAATTTCACAGGGCATTGCCCGGGGGACACCCATGTCATCTAACACGTTGTTTAACAGGCTGTTGAGAAGCCCGTTGCGTGCTCAGTCTTTCAGGCTGGTTCGCAATCTAGGCGCGCCTTTGAAGGTGTATGTCCATCCAGCGAAAAAGCACAACAACGAGTGCGGGCCAGCCTGGAAGACCCGAAGGGCGCGGCCTGAAGGGCCCATCTGCTGCGCTTTGTCGCTAGGAAAGGGAGCC
>NZ_AQOQ01000052.1:0-13638 GCF_002888555.1 Alcanivorax sp. MD8A
CTCGCATGGCGAACCGAGCCCAAGCGAGGCAGGATCCAGGTCCTTGGACGCTTGCATGGTGAGAGATCCCTGAGCCTGGCTGCGCTCGGATCGCCATGCAAGCATAGCTCCTACAGCCTCTCCTGGCGCGGGTAGAATGGAACGGTCTTTCTTGTCGAGCAGGGCACCTTTTATCTGTTTTTCCCACCCACAAAAAAACGCGGGCAGAACCTGTGCCGTGTGGCACACCGTCCTGCTCGCGTTGTAGCTTGTAGCTTGAGGCTAGTCCTGCGGCACCACCCGGGTGCGCCCGGTGTCATCAATCGCCACAAAGGTGAAATGCCCTTCGGTCACCTTGGACAGGGTGCCGGTGTCTTCACGAATCCACACTTCCACCAGAATCTGCATGGAGCTGCGGCCGATGTCCTGCAGCTGGGTGTAGCAGCTGACCACGGCGCCAATGGGGACCGGGCGCAAGAAGGCCATGGAATCGATGGCCACGGTGGCGACCCGGCCACGGGCTTTTTTGCGGGCGGTAACGGCACCGGCCAGGTCCATCTGGGACACCAGCCAGCCACCAAAAATGTCGCCGTTCCAGTTGGAATCCTGGGGCATGGCAATGGTCTGGATAGCCAGGGTGCCAATGGGCTGCGGGGTGTCGTCGGTGTGATCGGTCATGTTGTTATCCACATTTTGGTCGCGGGCGCGGGGCCGTGCATGAAAGTGTTCGTCTGTCTTTCCGAAGAACGGAAAAGACCTCTAACTCGTTGAGTTCAGTGCCACTAAACAGCCTGAGCCCCCTGTAGGAGCCATGCTTGCATGGCGATCCGGGCCCAGGCGAGGCCGGGATCCAGGATTTCCGCCCCCAACAGCCGTGTCAGGGGTACAGAATGCCGGGCAACCAGGTAGCCAGTTGCGGAAACAGCGCCAGTATACCCAGCATCAGTAACTGAATAACGATAAAAGGCACTACCCCCTGATAAATCTGTGCGGTGCGGACCTCTGCCGGGGCCACGCCGCGAAGGTAGAACAGTGCGAACCCGAAAGGTGGGGTCAGGAACGAGGTTTGCAAGTTCAGGGCCAGCATCACCCCCAACCATACCGGATCGAGCCCCATGGCCAGCAGCACGGGTCCGACAATCGGCACTACCACGAAGGTGATCTCGATAAAGTCGAGAATAAAGCCGAGCAGGAAGATCAGCAGCATGACCATCAGGGTCGCGCCCAGTACCCCACCGGGCATGGCGTCGAACAGGCTGTGCACGGCGTCTTCGCCGCCAAAGCCCCGGAACACCAGCGAAAACAGACTGGCCCCAATCAGAATCATGAATACCATGGCCGTCACCCGGCTGGTGCTGCGCACTACCTCGCCGAGAATGGTCAGGTTCAGGTGCCGGTTGAAAGCGGCCAGCAGCAGGGCGCCAAAGGCCCCGACCCCGGCGGCTTCAGTGGGGGTCGCCGTGCCAGTGAGAATGGAGCCCAGTACCGCCGCGATGAGCAGCAGTGGCGGCAGTAATCCGCGCAGGATATCGCCCCACCCGGTGGCAGTTGCCTCGTCGCGGGGCATGGCGGGGGCAAGATGGGGTTTCCACCCGCTAATGGCCAGTACATACAGCAGGTACAGGCCCACCAGTATCAGCCCGGGGATCAGGGCGCCGACAAACAGATCGCCCACCGAGACCGTATCCAGCGACCATAACCCCTGCTTGAGCTGGGCTTCCTGATAGGCGTTGGAAAGCACGTCGCCCAACAGCACCAGGGCGATGGAAGGAGGGATGATCTGTCCCAGTGTGCCGGTGGCACAGATCAGGCCGGTGGCGAGCTGCGGCTGATAGCCCTGGCGCAACATGGTGGGCAGCGACAATAGCCCCATGGTCACCACGGTGGCGCCGACGATGCCGGTGCTGGCGGCCAGCAGTGCACCGACCAGAATAATCGCCAGACCCATGCCGCCGGGCAGCGGGCCAAACAGGCGGCCCATGCTGGATAACAGATTCTCTGCCACCCGGGACTTTTCCAGCATGACCCCCATGAACACGAACAGTGGCACCGCCATCAGGGTGGTGTTCTCGATGATGCCGAACAGGCGGTTGGGTACAAAGGTGAGGTCGGCGGGATTAAAGGTGCCGGTGGCCATGCCGCCCGCGGCGAACAGCAGGGCGGTGCCTCCCAGAGCAAAGGCCACCGGGTAGCCGCTGAGCAGCACCAGGCACACCGCGACGAACATGATCAGAGGGATCCACTCGATCACAGGGTGTCCTCCGGGTGTGCGGTAGGCGTGGCTAACGGCGCCCCCAGCAGGGTCAGCGCATGGCGAAGCAGGTCGGCCAGTGCCTGAATGCCCAGCAGGGCTGGCAGCACCAGCAACAGGGACTTGAGCAGATAGACGAACGGCAGGCCACCGTTGGCGGAGCCCTCCTGTTCACGCCAGCTGCTGGCCACATAGTCCAGCGAGAGCCAGAACAGGGCGGCACACAGTGGCATCAGCAGAAACAGGGTGCCCAGCAAATTGACCCAGGCACGGGTACGCGGGGAAAACCGTTGATAGAGGACGTCCACCCGCACGTGCTCGTCTTCCGCCAGGGTATAGGCAATAGCGAGCATAAACAGGGCACCGTGCAGGTAGGTCAGCGATTCCTGCAGGGCGATATTGCCGATGCCAAAGGCATAGCGCAGAGCCACCACCAGCACCATGCCGAGCACCAGAAACAGGGCAAGCCAGGCGGAAAGGCGGCCAACGGCCGTGGTCAGGCGGGTCAGGCGATGCTGCCAGCGCAGGAACGTGTGCTTCATGACACCTTGTTATTGTTGGGTCCGAGTCAGTATGGGGGCGGATTATACGGGGCTTGGCCACACTTTTCAGCCGTCAGGCCCCGTGGTTGGCGGGTTTTCCGTTTCTGGCAATGATCAGGCAAATGAAAAAAATCGAATTGCTACATGGGTGTAATGTGGCTGTCATAAAGCGTCTCTAGGATGCGCTGTGCTGAAACATGAACTGGCTTGCAACATTTAGAACAACCGGGGTGGACCAAAACAATCATCGCCGGTGCCATGTAACTGGAGGCTTATTGTGAACTTCAAGATCAAAGCAACCCTGGCGAGCGCCGCCGCTGCCCTGGCTTTCGCCAGCGCCCCGGCCACTGCCGACACCCGTGATTACATTTCCATCGTGGGTTCTTCCACTGTGTACCCGTTCGCGACCACCGTCGCTGAGCGTTTCGGTCGCAGCTCTTCCAACCCGACCCCGAAAATCGAATCTACCGGTTCCGGCGGTGGCATGAAGCTGTTCTGTGCGGGTGTGGGGACCCAGCACCCTGACGTGACCAACGCGTCCCGTCGCATGAAGAAGTCCGAGTTTGCCCAGTGCCAGGAAAATGGCGTGAAGGACATCACCGAAGTGGTTATCGGTTATGACGGCATCGTGTTTGCCAACTCTTCCAAAGGCAAGCACATGGACGTCACCCTGCGTGATCTGTTCCTGGCCCTGGCCAAGGAAGTTCCGGATCCGAAAGGCGGTGAGAAACTGGTCGCTAACCCCTACAAGACCTGGAAAGAAGTGAACCCGGCGCTGCCGAACACCAAGATCGAGGTTCTCGGTCCGCCGCCGACTTCCGGTACCCGTGACGCGTTCAACGAGCTGGCCATCGAAGGCGGCTGTAAGACCTTCCCCTGGCTGAAGGCCATCAAGGGCGAAGACAAGTCCAAGTACAAGGCAATCTGTCGCAGCATCCGTGAAGACGGTGCCTATGTCGAAGCGGGCGAAAACGACAACCTGATCGTTCAGAAGCTGGAAAAGAACCCCAACGCATTCGGCGTGTTCGGTTTCTCCTTCCTGGATCAGAACCGTGGCAAGGTACAGGGCGCTAAAGTAGGCGGTGTGGCCCCGACCTTTGATAGCATTGCCTCTGGCGACTACCCGGTATCCCGCTCCCTGTACTTCTACGTGAAGAAAGCTCACGTGGGTGTGGTACCGGGCATCGAAGGCTACGTGAAGGAATTCACCAGCGAGAAAGCCTGGGGTTCCGAGGGTTACCTGGCCGAGAAAGGCATGATCCCGCTGAGCGACGATCTGCGCGGCGACATGCAGAAACAGGCTCGTGGCCTGGTATCCATGACTGATGCCGAGCTGCACTAAGCGCTGAGTTCTGGAAGAGAAGAAAAAGCAAGGATGCTTTCAGCCCGACGGTGGAATCACCGTCGGGCTTTTTAACCAGCGATCAAATTTATGACATTTTTTTTGCAGTCAACGGTGCGTCATTATTGCTGCGTTGACTGGAGAAAAAACCTAAACGGAGAACACCATGCAAACCGGTAATCTGCTGTTGCTGCTGGTGGTAATGATCGCCGGGGCCTATTACATGGGCCACCGTCGTTCCTTTGCCCTGGCACGACCGCTGGGCGGCATCCGCCACCTGCATTCATTGCCGTTCTACTACGCCATGCGTACGGCAATCTGGTGTGCTATCCCGGCACTGGTGGTGCTGGGCGCCTGGCTGGCGTTTGATGACACCCTGATTCGCAACATGGTGATGGGAAGCCTGCCGGCGGCCAGCCAGCCGGTGGACGGCTCCGCTGCGAACCTGATGCTCAATCAGATCAGCAATGTGGCCAGTGGCGCGCTTTCTCCGGCCTCGGTATCGCCGGAGGTCGCGGCGGCAGCGGAGAAACTGAATAGCCTGCGTCAGCTCAATACCATGGCAGTCACGGTCGTTGTGATTGTGGTGGCGATGCTGGGCACCGCCTGGGGCTGGGTGAAGATTTCGCCGCAAATGCGTGCGCGGCAGCAGGTAGAAAAAGTTCTTCAAACTCTGTTTATGCTCAGTGCCACTATCGCCATCCTCACCACGGTTGGCATCCTCATGTCGGTGCTGTTCGAGTCCATTCGTTTCTTCGGCAAGGTGCCGGCCACGGACTTCCTGTTTGGCCTGCACTGGAGCCCGCAGACCGCACTGCGTGCCGATCAGGTTGCCTCTGAAGGGTCTTTCGGCGCCATTCCCCTGTTTGTGGGGACCTTGCTGATTTCTGCCATCGCCTTGCTGGTGGCGGTGCCGGTGGGGCTGATGTCTGCTATCTATCTGGCTGAATACGCGCCTGCCAAAGTGCGCGCGTTTGCCAAGCCTGCCCTGGAAGTCCTGGCCGGGGTGCCCACGGTGGTGTACGGCTTTTTTGCTGCCCTCACGGTGGCCCCGGTAATTCGTCAGCTCGGTGAATCGATTGGTCTCGATGTGGCCTCCGAGTCGGCACTGGCGGCAGGCCTGGTGATGGGCGTGATGATCATCCCGTTTGTGTCGTCGCTGGCGGATGACGTGATCACGGCGGTACCGCAAGCCCTGCGCGACGCATCGCTGGGGCTGGGTGCCACCCGTTCCGAAACCATCAAGAAGGTCATTTTCCCGGCAGCGTTGCCGGGCATCATGGGCGGTATTCTGCTGGCCGCGTCGCGTGCCATTGGTGAAACCATGATCGTGGTGATGGCCGCAGGGCTGGCAGCCAATATGACCGTCAATCCGCTGGAGGCGGTGACCACGGTCACGGTGCAGATCGTGACGCTGCTTACGGGCGACCAGGAATTCGACAGCGCCAAAACGCTGGCGGCGTTTGCGCTGGGCCTGATGCTTTTCATTACCACGCTGCTACTCAACGTGATTGCGCTTCACATCGTGAAGAAATATCGCGAACAGTACGACTAGGGGATCTGACATGAGCAAGACGACCGAACAGGTTCGCAAGTCACTGGGCAAGCGCTACCGCGCCGAAAAACGCTTCAAGGCCTATGGCGTTTCGGCTATCGGTTTTGGCCTGCTGGCCCTGGTGCTGCTGTTCACGGATATCATCGGCAAAGGGCACAGCGCCTTTTTCGAAACCTACGTGAAAATGGAGGTGATCTTCGATCAGGATACGCTGGACATCAGCGATTTCCGCGACGAAGAGCAGCTCAATTTTGCCAACTACGATGGCGTGATTCGCAATGCCCTGCGTGAAGAATTTCCGTCTGCCAGCGGCCGTCAGGAAAGACGTGAGCTGTACAGCCTGATCAGCACCGGGGCGGGCTATGAACTGCGGGACATGCTCAAGGAAGATCCTTCCTTGATGGGCCAGAGCGTAACTCTGTGGCTGCTGGCGGATGACGATGTGGATGTGTACGTGAAGTCCGCCCAGGATGACCGCCTGGAATCCCGTCTCAGTGATAACCAGAAGAGCTGGATCGAGAGTCTGGAAGCGCAGGACCGGGTGGAGTTGCAGTGGAACCAGTCCCTGTTTACCCACGGGGATTCCCGCGAGCCTGAGCTGGCGGGTATCTGGGGCGCGGTGACCGGTTCGTTCTTCACGATGCTGGTGACCTTGTTGCTGAGCTTCCCCATCGGCGTGGCCGCGGCGATCTATCTGGAAGAATTCGCCCCGAAGAACAAGTTCACCGATTTCATTGAAGTGAACATCAATAACCTTGCCGCAGTGCCTTCCATCATTTTCGGTTTGCTGGGGCTGGCAGTGATTATTGGTCTGTTCGGTTTGCCCCGTTCAGTGCCGGTCGTGGGGGGGATTGTGCTGACCCTGATGACGCTGCCGACCATCATTATTTCCAGCCGTGCCGCCATCAAGGCGGTGCCGCCGAGCATCCGCGAAGCGGCCATGGGCCTGGGTGCCTCGAAAATGCAGGTGGTGTTGCACCATGTGCTGCCACTGGCCCTGCCTGGCATGCTCACCGGTGCCATTATCGGTATGGCCCAGGCGCTGGGGGAAACGGCTCCGCTGCTGATGATCGGTATGGTGGCGTTTATTGTGGACGTCCCAGGTGGCCCGCTGGATCCCTCCACCGTGCTGCCGGTACAGATTTACCTGTGGGCCGATAGCCCGGAGCAATCCTTCGTGGCCCTGACCTCGGCAGCCATCATGGTGCTGCTGTCTTTCCTGATCGCCATGAATACGTTGGCGGTGTTCCTGCGCAAGCGCCTCGAGCGGCGCTGGTAACGAGGTAAGAATCATGGATACTGCAGAAAAGTTTGATGACAAAGCGCCAGGTAACGCGAAGCTGGCTGACCAGATTGAAGGTGAACAGGCAATGGACGAGACAATCCGCTATCCGGACCAGACGGTCGGGACCCCTTACGTGGACAACCCGAAGATGCGCATGCGTGACGTGGAGGTGTTCTACGGCGAGAAGCAGGCCATCCATGGCGTCAGCCTGGACATCGGCAAGAACGAAGTGGTGGCACTGATCGGCCCTTCCGGTTGTGGTAAATCCACTTTCCTGCGCTGCCTGAATCGCATGAACGACACCATTGATATCTGTCAGGTAAAGGGCAACCTGCATCTGGAAGATCAGGATCTTTACGATCCCAAGCTGGATGTGGTGGAGCTGCGTGCGCGGGTGGGTATGGTGTTCCAGAAGCCGAACCCGTTCCCCAAGTCCATTTACGATAACGTGGCCTATGGCCCGCGTATCCACGGCCTGGCCAACAAGAAATATGACCTGGACGAAATCGTGGAAACCAGCTTGCAAAAGGCGGGTTTGTGGAATGAAGTGAAGGACCGTCTGCATTCGCCTGGCACTGGCCTGTCCGGTGGTCAGCAGCAGCGTCTGTGTATCGCCCGTACCATTGCCGTGAGCCCGGAAGTGGTGCTGATGGATGAGCCATGTTCTGCGCTGGATCCCATTGCCACCGCCAAGATCGAAGAGCTGATTGCTGAGCTCAGCCAGTCTTACACCATTGCCATCGTGACCCACTCCATGCAGCAGGCGGCCCGTGTCTCCAACCGTACCGCCTACTTCCATCTGGGGCGTCTGGTGGAAATGAATGATACCGATACCGTGTTCACCAAGCCGGAACACGATCTGACAGAAGCCTATATCACCGGCCGCTTCGGTTAAGGCACAAGGAGAGCAGGATCATGGATCGCATGCATTTTGGTGAGCACAGCTCATCCCAGTTCAACGAAGCCCTGGAATCCATCCGCAACAACCTGATGGAGATGGGTGGCCTGGTAGAAAAGCAGGTGGTGGATGCCTTGCAGGCATTGCTGCAGGCCGATTCCGCCCTGGCGGAAAAGGTGATGGAAACCGAGGACAAGGTCGACAAGCTGGAAATGCTGATCGACGAGGAGTGCACCAAGGTGCTGGCGCTGCGCCAGCCGGCGGCGTCGGATCTGCGGTTGATTATCGCGGTTACCAAAGCGGTGTCAGACCTGGAGCGCATCGGTGACGAATCCGCCAAGATTGCCCGTATGGGGCAGCAGCTGGCGGAAGAGGGTGAGTCTCCGCGAGGCTATGTGGAGGTTCGTCATATCGGTAACCACGTGCGTAACATGTTGCGCGATACGCTGGATGCCTTTGCACGCTTTGATGCCAAAAAAGCGCTGGAAGTGGCTGCCGAAGACAAGGAAGTGGACCTGGAATACCGCAGTGCCATGCGCTCGCTGGTCACTTTCATGATGGAAGATCCCCGTTCCATTTCCCGGGTACTGAACATCATCTGGTCGCTGCGCGCGCTGGAGCGCATTGGTGATCACGCCCGCAATATTGGCGAGCAGGTGATCTATCTGGTGGAAGGCAAGGATGTGCGCCACATCAGCGTGGACGAGATTGAAGCGAAGTTGAAAAAGTAGAGCAGCCTTAAGCTACAAGCTACAAGCTACAAGCTACAAGGAAAACCCGGCCCGACAAGGTCGGGTTTTTTGTTTGGATTTCCGTAGGAGCGTCGCTCGCGGCGCGATTACCTTGCGCCTTTAAAGGCGGATTTACCACAGAGGCCACAGAGATCACTGAGTTAAAACAAGGGTTATCTCTGTGTGCTCTGTGGCCTCTGTGGTGAAAAGGTTTCTGATCCAGCGCCAGAATCGCGCCGCGAGCGACGCTCCTACGGCAAGGTTGTGCTTCTAAGCGCGGCCACATGCCTGCCCGCGGGAATAAATCTTTCCCGCGTTGCAGCTTGAAGCTTGTAGCTTGCACCTTTAATATCCGTATTTCCGGATATATAGATATAGGGATGCCAGCGGCCATGATAACACCGACCCAATTGTGCAAATGCCTGGGTGATGACACCCGTCTCAGCCTGATCTGCCTGCTGCACGGTCAGGGTGAGGTGTGTGTGTGTGATCTGGTAGACAGCCTGCAGGCACCGCAGTCCACCATTTCCCGGCATCTGGCCCAGCTGCGCCAATGCGAGCTGGTAGTGGCTCGCCGTCAGGGCACCTGGATGCATTACCAGCTGAACCCGGCATTGCCGCAATGGGCGGCCGAGGTAATTGCCACCCTGGTGATTCCGGCCCGTGAGGACCTGAACATTACCCTTCCCAACACCGCTTGCTGCGGCTAACTCTGAGAGACGGATATGAATACGCCCCTGACAATTCTGTTTTTGTGCACCGGCAATTCCTGCCGATCCATTATTGGCGAAGCGCTGGCCGATCATCTGGGTCAAGGCCGGCTTCATGGCCTGAGCGCGGGTAGCACGCCCACTGGCACCGTTAATGAAAACGCGCTGGCTGCGTTGGCGCGTCACGGTGTCGCCGTGAATAACCCCAGCTCCAAGACCATGGATGCTCTGGAAGGGGAGCAGATTGATCTGGTGATTACCGTGTGTGATGCCGCCGCCGGGGAATCCTGCCCGGTGTGGCTGGGTGATACGCCCAAGGTGCATTGGGGGCTGGCAGACCCGGCCCACGTTACTGGTAGCGAAGACACCATTCGTGCTGCGTTCGAGACCACCTATAACGAACTGCACGCACGGATTGAAGCGCTGGCATCGCTGGACCTTGAGAGCATGAATGGGCTCGGTCTTGTCGCTTGTGCACAGAAAATCCACCGTGAGATGGGTAGCGAGTAATGCCGTTTTTTGAACGCTATCTGAGTCTCTGGGTGGCCCTGGCCATTGCGGCGGGTGTCGGACTTGGGTTGGTCATGCCGGGTGCCTTCGAAGCCGTAGCCGGGTTTGAATACGCCCATGTGAACCTGGCGGTAGCGGTCTTTATCTGGGTGATGGTCTACCCGATGATGATCCAGATCGATTTCACCGCCATCAAACAGGTCGGCAAGAATCCCCGCGGCCTGTTACTGACACTGGTGATCAACTGGCTGATCAAGCCATTCACCATGGCTGCGCTGGGGTGGCTTTTTTTCAAGGTGTTTTTCGCCGGTTGGGTAGACCCGCAAACCGCTACAGAATACATCGCCGGCATGATCTTGCTGGGCGTGGCGCCCTGTACCGCCATGGTGTTTGTGTGGAGCCAGCTTACCCGCGGGGATGCCAATTACACCCTGGTTCAGGTCTCTGTTAACGACATCATCATGGTCTTTGCGTTCGCGCCGATTGCCGGTTTGTTGCTGGGCGTCAGTGACATTACCGTGCCCTGGGATACGTTGTTGCTGTCTGTGGTGTTGTATGTGTTATTGCCGCTCATCGCCGGCTTTTTGACTCGTCAGTGGCTTGGCAGCGATGAGCGGGTGGCGCAGTTTGTTCATGCGCTGAAACCGGTAAGCGTGATGGGCCTGTTGGCGACAGTGGTGCTGTTGTTTGGCTTCCAGGCCGAGACCATTTTGGCCAAACCCATGGCCATTGTGTTGATTGCCATTCCGTTGCTGATACAGACCTATGGCATTTTTGTGATTGCCTATTGGGCGGCAAAAAAACTGCGTCTGAAACATAACGTGGCAGGACCCGCTTGCCTCATTGGTACCAGCAACTTTTTCGAGTTGGCGGTGGCGGTAGCAATCAGTGTGTTCGGTCTGCATTCCGGCGCGGCTCTGGCCACGGTCGTGGGCGTGCTGGTAGAGGTTCCGGTGATGTTGTCACTGGTGGCGATTGTCAACCGTACCTCTCAGTGGTTTGAGAAAAGCAATTAATAGTTAACAGTGAATAATTAATAGCGAAAACCAGAACGGCGGAGATGGGCTGGCGCCCATTTCCGCCCTACGGTTTCGTAGGGTGGAAATTGTCTCGGCAATCTCCACCATTGTGTGGAGTGTTCAATTTCAATGAGTGATACCCCCAATCTTGATAAAAACTGTTTCCGGGTTCCGACCGCGGATGCCGTGTTTCGCGACACGCCGTCGGCGCACAAACCTCGCATTTTGTTGCTGTATGGTTCGCTGCGTTCGCGGTCGTTTAGCCGGCTTGTGGTGATGGAGGCGGCCCGGATTCTGGAAGCCATGGGCGCGGAAACGGCCATCTTTCATGCCGATGGGTTGCCATTGCCCGACAGCGAAGAGGTCGATCACCCCAAGGTGAAAGAGCTGCGTGACCGGGTGACCTGGAGCGAGGGTATGGTGTGGTGTTCGCCGGAGCGTCACGGCGCCATGACCGGCATCATGAAAGCGCAGATCGACTGGATTCCTTTGTCGCTGGGGGCAGTGCGTCCCACTCAGGGAAAAACCCTGGCGGTGATGCAGGTGTGTGGCGGGTCGCAATCATTCAACACGGTAAACCAGTTGCGCGTGCTGGGTCGCTGGATGCGTATGGTGACGATACCCAATCAGTCATCGGTGCCGAAAGCCTTTCTGGAGTTCGACGACAACGATCGCATGAAACCCTCGGGGTTCTACGACCGTATTGTCGATGTGATGGAAGAGCTGGTGAAGTTCACCTACCTGACCCGCGACCGCAGCGACTATCTCGTGGACCGCTATTCCGAGCGCAAGGAAAGCGCGGAACAGCTTATGGCACGGGTGAATCAGCGAAGCATGTAGTCGCAAAAATCAGGGCACCGACGTGATGGGTGCCCTGCCTGCTTCAGTGCGGGTTGGCCGGGTACCACTGGTCCAGCCCCATTTCTACGGAGTGCTCTGCGCTGCCGAACCACACCTGGCCATCCTGAATCATGGCCTGCAGCTGCATGCTGCGCTGGGTGCTCTCGGCGAGGGCAGCTTCACTGTCTGCACTCACATGGATAACGCGCAGGTTATCGAACCGGGTGACCTTGTTCTTGATGCTGTCCCACCATACCTGCGGAGCACGGGGACCATAGCAGTAGAGGGTGACCTGACGCGCCAGGCCGCAGGCTTTGCGAAGGCGTTTTTCGTCGGGCATGCCCAGTTCGATCCAGTGCTCCAGAGTATCATCGGGGTTGCGTTGCCACAGATCCGGTTCATCGGTGCTCGACAGCCCTTTGGTGAAGGTCAGGTCTTCGTGGGCGCTGAGCGCAAACGCCATCAGGCGTAGCATCATCCGCGATTCGGTTTCCGAAGGGTGTAGCGCCACCGTCAGGTTATGGGTGGCGTAGTAGTCCCGGTCCATATCCGAGATGGTCAGCTCGGCTTTGTAGATGGTGGCAGTCAGGGCCATGGTTTCACTCGCAAACAGGGGCGCTGGCAATACGCACATACGCAAAGTTGGATTGTAGCAGGCCTGGGGGACCGTCAGGTCACCAGCGCGAGAATACCGAAACCGAAAAACAGGGCGGCGCTAATCCGGTGTGCGCGGCGCTCGAACTGTTTGCCACCAAACTGGTGGGCCAGCCAGATGACTGGCAGGTTGGCGGCGATCATGCCCAGGGTCGAGCCACTGAGTACCGGCCAGAACTGGTCCTTGAACTGCACCGCCAGGGCAATCGTCGCCAGCTGGGTCTTGTCGCCGATCTCGGCAATGAAGAACAGCACGAGAGCGGTGAGGAAAGGCCCGTATTTCGGCTCTTCCTTGATCTCTTCATCGCCATCGGGAATCAGCATCCACAGCCCCAGGGCCATAAAGCTGATACCGAGAATCCAGCGCATCCAGTCCATCGGGACGGTGTCCGCCAACCAGTCGCCAAACCAGACCGAGGCGCCGTGATTCAACAGGGTGGCGACGACTACGCCGGCCAGAATGGGCCAGGGCTTGCGGAATTTAAGGATCAGCGCCAGCGACAGTAGCTGAGTCTTGTCACCGATTTCGCCAAGGGCAACCAGCAACAGGGAACTGAACAGGGCTTCCATTGAGGCTATTCCAGAGGGGCGGGATTAACGTTGACATGAGACACCACCTGCCAATCCCGCCCCAGCGGAATGCAAGTCGTGTCTCAGGTCTCGTCAGTCCGCGTGGCCCGGAGGGCAGTGCGGGCGTGGACGCCATGCGCATGAGGCGCAACTATGTTGACGGCCACCTTGAGGCTTGTGCCGTGAAACGGCAGTGGAAAGCGATCGAGCGACTACTCCCCCAAGACGGAATAAACCATAGCGGAAATGTGGGTAAAGGGCCAGTACAATGGTGGGAACAGCTGCAAGCGACAAGGCGATCAGGTGGGATGTCTTGCTGCTTGCCCCAGCCATTTCCGCAGGAGCTCAATAGAGAGATTCCCATGAGCGAAGACCGCTTGATTGATATCGAAACCAAACTGGCCTACCAGGAAGACCTGATCGAATCCCTCAATCAGATCGTCAGTGATCAACAGCGCCAGATCCGTGAGCTGGAAACCGCCTGTCGCAAGATGGTGGATCGACTGGTGGACTTGAGCGAAGCGTTTGCTGCCACCCAGGTGGAAGACGCCCCGCCACCGCATTACTGAGGGCCCTCAAGGGACGCTGACCGGTGGGCTAATCGCTTGCAGGCAAGCTCCCACCACAGACCACCCAAACTGTGAGAGCGGTGGTTCCACCGCGAATAAAGGGCCGGGCCCGGCCATCGCGGATTTCCGGTAAAGGCCTGATTTAACCCCCTCACTTGCCGTAGGAGCGTCGGTTATTCGCTC
>NZ_AQOQ01000053.1:0-13463 GCF_002888555.1 Alcanivorax sp. MD8A
GAATGACTACACTGCACACCAGCTGGCACGACTGGATGAAAAATGCATTCAGCAGGAGCCATACCGGTAGTGTTAACAGGCTCCAAGGCTGCCAGGCCCGAAGAACACACAAAGGAACAAGTATGCAAAACAGGCAAGGGTGGATTCGGATACTGGTCGTTGCGTTAGTGATGTCAGGCTGTGCCGTGCGGCCTCCCGAAGCGCCGGTTGAACCCATGACGGCCAGTGTCGAGCTGGAAGGTTCGCCCGCAATGGCGTTGCTGCAGCGGGCGGAAAGTGCCCGGCAGCAAGGCCAGGGGGCGGCGGCAGAGCGCTATCTGGAGCGGGCCCTGAATATTGCCCCGGATTCCTCCTGGTTGTACCGGGAGTTGGCGGATCTGCGGTTGTCCGAGGGCGATGCCCGGGGCGCGGAGGGGTTTGCGCTCAAGGCGCTGCGGTTGGCACCGGACCATGATGATTACCAGGCGAGCCTGTGGGAGATGGTGGCGACGGCTCGTGACCGACAAGGGGACCGTGACGGTGCCCGCGACGCACGCAGCCGGGCCGCCGCGTTACGCAATCCGGTGGCGCGACCGGTATGACGCCCGCAGTGCAGGCAGCAAAAAAGGCCAAGGTCGCTTTCCAGTTGCACAGTTACGAACACGACACCAAGGCGGAAAGCTACGGGCTGGAGGCCGCCGAGCGACTTGGGCTGCCGCCGGCACAGGTCTTCAAGACGCTGGTGGCCCTGGTCGATGAGGTGCCGGTGGTAGCCATGGTGCCGGTGGCCCATCAGCTCGACCTGAAGTGTCTGGCCCGGGCCCAGGGAGGCAAAAAAGCGGTGATGTGTCCGCCGGACAAGGCGCAGCGCCTGACGGGCTATGTGCTTGGCGGGATCAGCCCGCTGGGACAGAAAAAACGGTTGCCGCTGTTTCTGGATAGCAGCGCACAATCGCAGCAGGACATCTATATGAGCGCGGGGCGCCGCGGTCTGGAAATCGCCATGGCGCCACAGGATCTGCTCACCCTCACCGGCGGCAAACTGGCCGCCCTGGTCCGCGACTGAGCAGCCTCTCCCTTTGTAGGAGCGTCGCTGGCGGCGCGATCCCCCCGAGTTTCGAGTCACGAGTACCGAGTTTCGAAATTCAAAAGCGGAAACCCGCATTGATTGGAGGTTTTCGCTTCTCGTAACTTGGTACTCGCAACGGCTTTCATCGCGCCGCCAGCGACGCTTCTACGGATAGGTTTGGTTAGAGCTTGCCGAAGGCCTTGCGCGCGGCGGTGAGGGTGGCGTCGATGTCTTCGTCGCTGTGTGCGGCGGATACGAAGCCGGCTTCAAAAGCGCTGGGGGCAAGGTAGATGCCTTGATCCAGCATGGCGTGGAAGAAGCGGTTGAAGCGCTCGCTGTCGCAGGCCATGACTTCGGCAAAGCTGCTCACCCGGCTCTGGTCGGTAAAGAACAGCCCGAACATGGCGCCTGCCTGCGCAGTGGTGAACGCGACGCCTTCGGCGTGGGCCGCTTCCGTGAGTCCCGCCAGCAGGCGGGTGGTTTTTTCGGTGAGGGCCTCGTGGAAACCGGGTTCACTGATCAGGTTCAGGGTGGCCAGACCGGCCGCCATGGCCACCGGGTTGCCGGACAGGGTGCCTGCCTGATAGACCGGGCCCAGCGGGGCCAGGTGCTCCATGATGTCTTTCTTGCCGCCAAAGGCCCCCACCGGCATGCCGCCACCGATGATCTTGCCCAGGGTGGTCATGTCCGGAGTGATCCCGTACAGGGCCTGGGCACCGCCCAGGGCAACCCGGAAACCGGTCATGACTTCGTCGAAGATCAGTACGCTGCCGTGGTCATCACAGTGCTTGCGCAAGGCCTGCAGAAAAGCGGGTGTGGGCGGTACGCAGTTCATGTTGCCTGCTACCGGTTCCACGATCACGGCCGCAATCTGGTCGCCATAGTCGTTGAACGCATTTTCCACGGCGGCGGCGTCGTTGTAGTTCAGGGTCAGGGTGTCCGCCGTGACCGATGCCGGGATGCCCGGGGAGCTGGGGTTTCCCAGGGTCAGGGCGCCAGAGCCGGCCTTCACCAGCAGGCTGTCCACATGGCCGTGGTAGCAGCCTTCGAACTTGATGATCTTGTCGCGGCCGGTGTAGCCACGGGCCAGGCGAATGGCGCTCATGGTGGCTTCGGTGCCGGAGTTGACCATGCGGACCATATCCATGGACGGCACCAGCTCGCAGACCTTGTTGGCCATGGCGATTTCGGCGGCGGTGGGGGCGCCGAAGCTCAGGCCGTGGCTGACCGCCTGATTCACGGCCTCAATCACTTGTGGGTGGTTATGGCCGAGAATCATGGGCCCCCAGGAGCCCACATAATCGATGTAGCGATTGTCGTCTTCGTCGTACAGGTAAGGCCCTTGGGCCTCGTGGAAGAACACCGGGGTGCCGCCGACGCCTTTGAAGGCCCGCACCGGGGAATTGACGCCACCGGGAATGTGTTTTTGGGCCTGACGGAAAAGCTTTTCGGATTGCTTGCGGCTCATGGTTGTTCTCCTGAATCTGGGATCTGAACGGATCAGAAAAGGGCGCTGAGTTGACGGGCGGCAGCTTCGATTTCGGCCGGATCGGAATGGCCGAACAGGGCATGAATGACGGCGACGGCAGCGGCGCCAGCCTCAATCAGCTGCGGCGCATTATCCGCATTCACTCCACCGATGGCTACCACAGGTACATGAAATGCCTGACAGGCAGATTGCAGGGTGGACACCTCGGCCGGCGGCGCCAGGGGTTTGGTTCGTGAGGCAAAGAAGCGGCCAAGGGCAACATAATCGGCGCCTGCGGCGATGGCTTTCCGGGCCAGCGCCAGATCGCTGTGGCAGGTGACGCCGATAATGCGGTCGGGCCCCAGCAGCTGACGGGCCAGCGCAATATCCGCATCGCTCTGCCCAATGTGCACCCCGTCTGCCTGCACGTCGGCGGCCAGTGCGGGGTCATCGTTAACGATAAAGCCGGCGTCATACTGGTGGCACAGCGCCCGTAACTGGCTGGCCCGGCGGCGTCGCTGGACGGCAGTGGCTGTCTTGTCGCGATATTGCAACAAGCGGGCGCCGCCATGCAGGGCCGCCTCTGCGGCGGGCAGCAGCAGTGCGTCCGGGGTCAGCGCCGGGTCGGTGATGGCGTACAGGCCTTGAATGCGTGAAGTCATCAGCGGCGGTCCGGAACGTACTGGCCATTGCCGGGCTGGAAGGCGCCGCGCAGAAAACGGTCCACATGGGCCTGGCCATCGGCGACGGCGTTGGCCAGGGACTCTCCGTGCCCTCGCAGGCAGGCGATGGCGGATGCCAGAGTGCAGCCGGAGCCATGGTAGCTGTGTGGCAGACGCTCCCATTGCCAGGCCTGCTCGCCGCTGTCAGTGAACAGGTGGTTGGTGACCTGCTCGGTGGTGTCGTGGGTGCCTGTGATCAGGGCGGCGCGGCCGGTGCGTTGCACCAGGGTTTCGCCGCAGTCGGCAACGCTGTCCTTGCCGGTGAGTAGCTGGGCTTCTGGCAGGTTGGGCGTCATCACTTCGCAGTGAGGCGCCAGGCGGTCGAGCATGGCATCGGCCAGGGATTCCCGGGTGAGACTGCCGCCGGCCTCGGCGGCCAGAACGGGATCGAGTATCACCGGGATACCGGGTAACTGCTCAAGCAGGCGGGCAATAAAATCGATGATGGCCACTGACCCGGTCATGCCAATTTTGACGGCCTGATAGGCGTAGTCTTCCAGCAAGGTGTCGGCCTGCTGCTGCAGCAGGTCGATATCGGTGAGTTGAAAGCCTTTCACGTTCTGGCTGTTCTGGACGGTAAGCCCGGTGATCAACGTGGAGGCAAAGCCGCCGAGAGCGCGAATCGCTTCGATGTCGGCATGAATGCCGGCTCCCCCGGAGGGATCATGGCCGGCAATGACAAGAATATTCGGTTTCATAAACGGCGAACCTGAGCGAAGGAAAACGATCGTCAGAAGGGTCTGACGATCACCAGAATAACAATGGCGACCAGCAGGAAAACAGGGACTTCATTGAAGATACGGAAGAATTTGTCGCTCTTGGTGTTGGTGTCGGCGGCAAACTTCTTCATGTACGCCAGACACATGTGGTGGTAACCCACCAGCAGAAACACCAGCGTCAGCTTGGCGTGCATCCAGCCGCTGCCTTTGTAAGCTTCCATGTTGGCCATGAACATCCATAGTCCCAACACGATAGTGATGATCATGCTGGGATTCATGATGCCGCGATACAGCTTGCGTTCCATGATCTTGAAACGGTCCTTGCTGGTCTGGTCTTCGGCCATGGTGTGATACACGAACAGCCGCGGCAGGTAGAAAATGCCGGCAAACCAGCAAATCACGGCGATCAAGTGGATGGCTTTAATCCAGAGAAAGTGGTCTAGCGCGAACTGCATCATGGGCTTCCTGTGTGGGTGGCATTGGAGTGTCGCTTGGCTGGGCGTACACTATACAGCCTTCCCTTTGTCGTTACCGAATCCGAAAGGAGTCCTGTGAACAAGCGCTCCCGTCAACGTCGTCTGATGCGTTACTACCTGTTTCGCACGCGGCGCTTGAGTCGGCGGCAGCTGGGTTCCTGGCAGGACTGGAAGCTGCGCATGGTGTTCTGGACCGGTGCGGTGCTGGTCGGGTTGCTGGTGGTGGCGTTTGCCTGGGTGGCTGAGCTGGCGTCCCATACCTTTGTACAGCTTCATGAGCGGTCTCCGCTGCTGCCTATCCTGGTGACGCCGTTGGGTATGCTGATGATCGTCTGGTTGATGCGCCAGCTCGGTACCGAGTCCCAGGGCAGTGGTATTCCCCAAGTGCTGGTGGTGCTCAAGCAGCGTTATCACTGGTTGCGCCCCACGTTTTTGTCCCTGCGGGTGATTTTCGGCAAGTTCGTCCTGACCTGCCTGGGGTTGTTGTGTGGCGCCAGCATTGGTCGCGAAGGCCCCAGTGTGCATATGGGGGCGGCAATGATGTACTCGGTGGGCCAGGTGGGGCGCTTGCACCAGAAGTACGTGGACAACTCGCTGATTGTGGCGGGGGGCGCTGCCGGGGTCTCTGCGGCCTTTAATGCGCCATTGGCCGGGATTGTGTTTGCGATTGAAGAGCTGGCGGGTTCTTTCGAACAACGTACCAGCGGTACCCTGATCCTGGCGATCATCCTGTCCGGGGTGGTGGTGTTGATGATCATGGGGCACTACAGCTTTTTCGGACACCCCGGCGGCAAGCTGGATATCACCACAGATTGGGTGGCCATTGGCGTGACCGGGCTGGTCTGCGGATTGTTCGGCGGGATTTTCAGCCGGTTGCTGATTCGTGGCAGCCAGTTTCTGTCTCCCTTCGCCAAGGCACATCCCTACCGGGTGGTGTTGCTGTGTTCGCTGGTGCTGGTGTTTCTGGGGTTGGCCACCGGTGGAGCCACTTACGGTAGTGGTTATGAGCAGGCCAGCATTTTGCTGACCGGTGAGCACCCGGGTAACTGGAGTTTTGCGCTGGCAAAAATGGCGGCCACGCTGGCATCGTATTTCACCGGGATTCCCGGTGGGCTGTTCTCGCCGAGTCTGGCTGCCGGTGCCGGTTTCGGGAATGTGATCGGGGGCTTTTTCCCCGAGGTGTCGCTGGTCGGGCTGACCCTGGTGGCTATGGCGGCATTTCTGGCTGGGGTGATTCAGCGCCCGATTACCTCATTTGTGATTGTCATGGAGCTGACGGGTAACCGTCACGACATCCTGCTGCCGCTGATGGCCGGGGCGTTTCTGGCCGCCGCGGTGGCCAAGCTGGTCTGGGCGCGGCCGTTGTATGACTCTCTTGCCGAGCGCATGGCTGATGGTCAGGGCATGGCGCTGGAGAAGCCTAAAACCGAGGACAAGGCTCCGGAGACGGATAAAACCGACCAGGAGCGACAGCTGCCAGGTTGAGCCGGGCGTTGGCGGCGGCAAAGTTGCCGCGGTGGGTGGGCGCCCCTATCATGCGTGCCTGCCTTTTATTGCAGCAGTACAGCAAACAGTGGAGTGAAGTTATGGCAATCCTGAAGGTCGGCGTAGTCGGCGGCACCGGGTATACCGGGGTCGAGTTACTGCGTTTGCTGGTCAATCATCCCCAGGTGGAACTGGATGTGATCACGTCCCGAGGCGATGCCGGCACCGCTGTGGCTGACATGTTTCCCTCGCTGCGTGGCCGCACCGATCTGGTGTTTAGCGAGCCGGACGTGACGCGGTTGGCGCAGTGCGACGTGGTGTTCTTTGCCACGCCACATAATGTTGCCATGCGTATGATGCCGGAGCTGATGGCGGCTGGCGTGCGGGTGGTCGACCTGTCTGCTGATTTCCGATTGCGGGATCACGAACTGTGGAGCGAATGGTATGGCGAGCCCCATGCCTGCCCCGAGTTGCTGGCGGAAGCGGTATACGGCCTGCCGGAAGTGAACCGTGAGAAAATGCGTAAGGCGCGCCTGGTCGCGTGCGCCGGCTGCTACCCCACCTCCATCCAGCTGGGTTACCTGCCGTTGCTGGAGAATGGCTGGATCAAGCCTGACCAGCTGATTGCCAATGCCGCCAGTGGCGCCAGTGGCGCGGGCAAGGGGGCCAAGGTGCCGATGTTGCTGGCAGAGGCCGGTGAAAGCTACAAGGCCTACGGAGCCAGTGGTCATCGCCATCTGCCGGAAATCGAGCAGGGCCTGGGGGATATTGCCGGTCGGCCGGTAAAGGCCACCTTTGTCCCCCACCTGATTCCCATGATTCGAGGTATTCATGCCACGCTTTACGGTCAGCTGGTAGAAGGTGCGCCGTCTCTGGAAGCGATCCAGGCTGCCTACGAAAAACGCTACCAGGATGAGCCCTTTGTGGATGTCATGCCGCTGGGAAGCCACCCGGAAACCCGCTTTGTGAAAGGGGCGAACACCTGCCGGGTTGCCTTGCATCAGCCCCGTGGCGAGAACGTGATCGTGGTGTTGTCGGTGATCGATAACCTGGTGAAAGGGGCCTCCGGGCAAGCCGTGCAGGCCATGAATATCATGTTTGGGCTGGACGAATCGGCCGGCCTCGCGGTCGTGCCGTTGATGCCCTGATCATGGCGAAGAAACCGCAAAGCCGCGCGGGTATCGATGATGTGGTACTCATGCCGGTCAGTCCTTCCCAGCAGAAGAAACGCCGTCGTTTGCTTATGGTGGGGGCGGCGGTGTCTGCCCTGGTCCTGTTTGTCGCGGGGCTGTGGGTGGGCAATAGCGGCTCCCTGGATACCTCTGCCACCAATCAGCGTTTGCGCGCCGAATTGAAGAGCAAGAAACGGGAGCTGGATGCCGCCCGCAACGAACTGGCGTTGTACCGCACCGACACCGAAGTGACCCGTCAGGCCCGCGAGACCCTGCGCCAGGAAATCAAGGGCCTGCGTGATCAAACGGCTGAACTGGAAGAGGCGGTGGCGTTCTACAAGAACGTCATGGCGCCGGGGGGGAGTGAAGGGGGGCTGCAAATTGAAAAGGCCACCCTGCAACCGACCGACGAGCCCAACCTGTACAGTTACAAAGTGGTACTGGTGCAGGCGGGGGATAACCGTAATTATCTGTCCGGCGATATCAGCTTGACCCTCAAGGGAACCCGCGACGGTGAGGCCTTTGCACTGACCGGTGAGGACTGGTTGGCCGATGGCAGTGAGACACGGTTCCGGTTTCGCTATTTTCAGGAGCTGAGTGGCCGTTTTCGGCTGCCGGAAGGGGTAGAGATTGGCACACTGGATGTGGAAGCTGAAAGCGGCGGCAGAAGCCGACACCAAATACAGAAAACCATAAAGTGGCAGTAGGAGAGAGCAGTGCTAGGCCGAGACAAGAAATCCGCATCTTCCGGAGCATCCGCCTCCCAGGATTACCGTAATCACACCCTCATCGCCCCGAGTGCCAAGGTGAGTGGCGATATCGAATTTACCGGTGGCCTGCATGTGCAGGGGACCGTTGAAGGCAATATCAGTGTCGGCAAGGACGGTGGCCGACTGGTGATCGGCGAGACGGGGGTAGTAAAAGGTGAGATTCAGGTTCCCCAGGTAGTGATCAATGGCCATGTGGAAGGTGACGTCCACGCCACTGAAAATCTGGAGCTGGCAGAAAAAGCCTCTGTCGAGGGCAATGTCTACTACCTGATGATCGAGATGGTGATGGGGGCTCGGGTCAACGGCAAGCTGGTGCGCCTGGACGATGAGCGTCGCAATCTGCCCGCCCCGGAGAAAAAAGCGGACAAGCCTGCGGCGGCCAAAGAGGCCGCTGCGGATAATTCTTGACGGTTTTGGTCGGGTACTGGAACATATTGAACCCGTGTCACACCAATGGTTGTGTCACGGGTTCTTCCGTTTTACAGCAATAGCGAGCCTATGATCGACCCAACCCCCATTTCGTTCACCGACGCTGCCGCCGCCAAAGTCAAAGAGCTGCGCGACGATGAAGGCAACCCTGAGCTCAAGCTGCGGGTGTATATCACCGGGGGGGGCTGTGCGGGCTTTTCTTATGGCTTCACGTTCGATGAAGCCGTGAACGATGACGACACCATTGTCGAGAAAGACGGTGTCACCCTGCTGGTGGACGCCATGAGTATCCAGTATCTCGATGGTTCACAGGTAGATTATGAGCATGGTCTGATGGGGTCACGTTTCGTGGTCAGCAACCCCAATGCCGCGACGACCTGCGGCTGTGGCTCTTCCTTCTCGGTCTAAAACGCAACACGCAACACGCAACACGCAGCACGCAACACGCGTGGGCAGTGCGAAGGCGCCATAGGCGCCTTCTGGTTTTTAGTGTGCGCCCGCAGGGCGGCGTGCAGCGTGATGCGTGCAGCGTCTCTTGTTGTCACATAATCTTCATTATTTGATCAACATTTCGTCGTTTTCAGGGTGGACACTAAACTCATGATGACGACACGACCGAGTTTTCAACGAATGACCGCTGCTGATACCCGCGCCATGTGCTGGTTGCTTCAGCAGCCTCAGGCCGCGCGGCGGGCGCGTATGGCGCGCATGGTTTCGCGTCTTGGGGATGGCCCTTTCTATGTGGCGCTGACCCTGCTGATCTGGTGGATGGATCGTCTGGGCGGCAGTGAGTTTGCACTCACTGCGATGGCCGCCTACGCATTGGAAGTCCCGTTGTTCGTTGGGCTCAAACATCTGATCAAGCGTCCGCGCCCGGCCGATGCGCTGGAAAGCCTGTCGGCGTTCATCCAGCCGGCGGACCGCTTCAGTTTTCCTTCCGGGCACACCGCAGCGGCCTTCGTGATGGCCACCCTCCTGTGTGTCTTCTACCCGCCGGTCATGGCGCTGGCATTGGCCCTGGCAGTGATGGTCGGATTGTCCCGGGTGCTGCTGGGGGTCCATTACCCCAGTGATATTCTTGCAGGGGCGACTCTGGGCTTCAGTTGCGCCCTGATCGCTCTCTGGCTGGTTTGACTGGCAAGCTACTCGGTTTCCGTAATCCTTGGTTCGCGCCTGGTGACTCATAGCTCATAGCTGGCGGCTCCTCTTACGGCAGTGTGACCTGCCCCAGAATCGCTTCCCTCGAGGCTCCGGTGACGACCGGGGCGTTGCCCGGCTTTTCATTCCAGCGCGCCCATGCCAGCCAGGCGAACGCGGCGGCTTCCACCCAGTCAGGATGAAGACCCGCTTTTTCCGTGGTGTTCACCGCGACGTCGGTGAGGGCGTGGAGTCGTTGTAGCAAGTAATCATTATGGGCGCCGCCGCCACAGATGAGCAGGGCGTCTGGGCGAAATGCAGCAAGAGCATCGACAATGCTGCGTGCAGTGAGCTCGGCGAGCGTGGCCTGGATGTCCGCAGGGCTGATCTGGGCGGGCAGTCGGGAGGTTAGCCACTGGGCGTTGAAGTGTTCCCGCCCAGTACTCTTGGGCGGCGGCAGGCTGAAGTAGGGATCGCTCAGCAGGGTGGAGAGCAGACCCGGGTCCACACGGCCGCTGGCAGCCCAGTCGCCATTGCGGTCAAAAGGACCAAGGCCTTGTCGGGCGATCCAGTCATCCATCAGCACATTGCCCGGGCCCGTGTCGAAACCGCCGAGCAGGGTGCGGCCTTCCAGCAGAGAGGCGTTGGCCATCCCGCCAATATTGATCACCGCAAGCCGCTCGCCAGAACGGCCAAACTGCTGGCGGTGAAAGGGAGGCACCAGGGGGGCGCCCTGGCCGCCGAGCACCATGTCCTTGTTGCGAAAATTGTGTACCACCGGGATGCCGGTTTTCACCGCCAGAGTATCGGCGCAGACCAGTTGCAGGCTAAAACCCTGACTGCCCGGACGGTGTCGAACGGTCTGCCCGTGGCAGCCGATGGCGCGTATGGCGGAAGCGGCAATGCCGCAAGCCTGCAGCAGGGCGTGGCAGGCATTGGCATAGAGAGAGCCAAGCGTCTGACTGACGCTGCCGCACAGGTCGATCTCTCCGTTGCCCGGTTGGCAAAGCGCCAGAATGTCGGCCCGCACTGGATCGGGGATGGGCTCGCTATGGCTGCCCAGCAGCGTGACGCGATCATCGTCGATCCGCACCAGCACCGCGTCGATGCCGTCAACGCTGGTGCCGGTCATCAGGCCGATATACAGCTCAGAAGACATTGCTGCTGGCCAGAGTGGCGGCTTCGGCGAACAGGGTCATCTGTGCCTTGAGCCGGTTAGCCGCGATCAGGAATTCCGCCCGCTCGTTGTCGTTGACGCCGCGCGCCTTGGGCAGCGGGACCGTTTGCGGGTTTCGGTGTACTCCGTTGATGCGGAATTCGTAGTGCAGGTGCGGCCCGGTGGAGAGTCCGGATGTGCCCACATAGCCGATGGTTTGTGATTGCTTGACCCGTTTTCCGACCCGGATCCCCTTGGCAAAATTACGCATATGCGCATACAGGGTGGTGTAGATCTGGCCGTGCTTGATAATCACGACATTGCCATAGCCGCCTTTCACCCCGGCAAAGATCACCTTGCCGTCACCCGCTGCTCGAACCGGGGTGCCGGTAGGGGCCGCATAGTCTGTACCCCTGTGGGCTCGAATGGTGTTAAGCACCGGGTGGCGACGGCCCAGATTGAAGCGTGAGCTGATGCGTGAAAACGCCACCGGGGTGCGGATGAACGCCTTGCGCATGGAGTCACCCTTGATGTCCAGGTATTCCACATCTCCGGACAGGGTTTCGTAGCGAAATGCCGTCAGGTGGCGACCCTGATTCCAGAATTCGGCCATCAGGATGTCGCCTTCGCCGACCTTTTCGCCATCCAGATACAGTTCTTCGTACAGTATCCGGAAGCGGTCGCCCTTGCGGATGTCGAGAACGAAATCCACATCCCAGGCAAACAGGTTGGCCAGTTGCATGGTCAGCTTGTCGCTGATGCCGGCAGCAGCACCGGCCAGAAACAGGGAGTCGGTGATGTCGGCCTGGGCGAAGCGGGTCTGTTTCTGATACTCGCGCTGGCTCAGGCGCACGGTCCAGCCACCGCCGGTCAGTTTTGCCGTCAGAGTCTCCACCCGGGAGGGGTGGTAACGGACAGCGGTCAGTGAGCCGCTATCGTTGACAATGACTTCCAGGGTCTCGTCAGGGCGGAGGCGGGTCAGGCGTTTTAGTTTTTCGTCGCTGTTGATCAGCGCATAGACCTGGCCGGCCCCGACACCCAGAGGCTGTAGCAGTGATGACAGGCTGTCGCCGGCTTGCACTGTCAGGGTTTGCCACGCGGGGGCAGCAGGGGGTTGGGGTTTGTCAGCGGGGTTGGGCGTGGTCTTGGCGGCGGGGCGAGCGGGCAGGTCGAGGGCCTTGACGGTTGTCGCGGCGGGCTCGCTCCCCGGGTCGTCGGGGCGCAGGGCGATAAGGATAACGCCACCCAGCAGTACCATGCTCAGCAGTAAATGGGTGCGAGGGAACTGGCGCACCAGCCTGCCGATAGCAGAGAAGAATTGTTTCATGAAGGTTCGCGGGGTCTGGTTAGGTAAAAGACGGGCCGATGCCCGGCAGGCTCGGCGAAAAAACAGACCTGCAAAGATACCCGCCTTCTCTGGCCGCGTTCAAGTGCTACAATGGCGCGCTTTCACGGGCCCGGATGGGTCCGAATCGGTAGTAGTGGAATCTCAAGAGGTAGGCATGGCCACGGTGGAAGAACAACTGGCACTGATTTCTCGCGGAGCGGACGAGATCATCCAGGAAGACGAGTTGCGGGAAAAGCTGGCCTCCGGGCGTCCTCTGAGAGTGAAAGCGGGCTTTGATCCCACCGCGCCCGACCTCCACTTGGGGCATACCGTGTTGATCAACAAGCTCCGCCAGTTTCAGGCGCTTGGGCATGAGGTTATTTTCCTGATTGGGGATTTCACCGGGATGATCGGCGACCCCACCGGCAAGAGTGCGACCCGCCCCCCGCTGAGTCGCGAGGATGTGTTGCGCAATGCGGAGACCTACAAGGAGCAGGTGTTCAAGATTCTGGACCCGGCGCGAACCCGGGTGGAATTCAACTCCAGCTGGATGAATGAGGTGGGGGCCGCAGGCATGATCAAGCTGGCGGGCCAGTACACGGTGGCGCGGATGCTGGAGCGTGATGATTTCGACAAGCGCTATAAAGGTAATCAGCCCATTGCCATCCATGAATTCCTCTATCCCCTGGTGCAGGGCTATGACTCTGTGGCCCTGGAAGCGGATGTGGAGTTGGGCGGTACCGACCAGAAGTTCAATCTTCTGATGGGGCGCACCCTGCAGAAGAGCCACGGTCAGCCACCGCAGATCTGTCTGACCATGCCGATCCTGGAAGGGCTGGACGGGGTGCAGAAGATGTCCAAGTCGCTGGGGAATTATGTCGGAGTCAACGACGCCCCGGGGGAGATGTACCGCAAGCTGCTGTCGCTTCCCGATGCGTTGATCTGGCGTTATTATGAACTGCTCAGTGCCCGATCAAACGAGGAGATCGAGGCCCTGAAGGCTGAGGCTGACCAGCAGGGAACCCCGCAGGAGGCCAAAAAGGCCTTTGCTCTTGAAATGGTGACCCGGTTCCATGGTGAAGCGGCTGCACAGGCGGCGCCAAAGTCTGCTGGTAACCAGATCGCCCTTGGGGAGATCCCCGATAATGTGCCGGAAGTGGTGGTGGAGCTGGGTGAGCAGCCCGATATCCACATTGTCCCCCTGCTGCGCGAGGCGGGGCTGGCCCAGAATGGCAAGGCAGCCAAGGATGTCTTTGCCCGCGGCGCGGTGTATCTGGATGGGGTTCAGCTGCAGGAAGAGCGTGCTTTCCGGGCTGGCGATACCCATGTGATCCAGGCAGGCAAGAAAAAGATCGCCAAGGTGGTTATCAAATAAGCAAAAACGGCCCGAAAAGGGCCGTTTTGGACAGAAAGTGAGCGGTCGGAAGGTTTTTTAAAAAAAGTGCGAAAAAGGGTTTGACACCCTCAGGGAAATCCCTAGAATGCGCACTCCTCGACGGGGCAACAACGAAACGCCACGGACGAGAAGCTCTTTAACAATCAGGCAAGCAAACG
>NZ_AQOQ01000054.1:0-13386 GCF_002888555.1 Alcanivorax sp. MD8A
ACGCAAGGAGTTATTCAGAGGCTCCTTAGTTGTCGATCAGGGCGCCGGTAGGCACCGGTAGCGGCAAAGAGAGGCGCCCGGCTTGTGGCCGTCTGCATCATCGCCCTACGAGAGATACTTTACGGCGCAACGCGCGCAATGTGCTTGCTTTATCAGCCCGATTTCGGCTTTATTGGCAATATTATTGCCAAAAATCGCAGATAACGAGAGAAACCACACATGAAGACGTCAGAACTGGCAAAACTGGATCGCACCGACCTGCGCATTCTTGAAGCGCTGCAGAGCAATGGCGGCCTGAGCAACCAGCAGCTGGCGGAAGCCGTGGGCCTGTCGCCCTCGCCCTGCTCACGGCGGGTGCAGAAGCTGGAAGCAGCCGGCATCATCATCAAACGGGAAACCGTGCTGGATGCCCGCAAGCTGGGGCTGGATCTGACCGTGATGATCCAGATCAGCATGGATCGCCATACCCCGGAGCGCTTCGCCAACTTCGAGGACAAGGTGGCCAGCTTTTCGGAGGTCCAGCAGTGCTATCTGGTTACCGGACAGGATGCAGATTACTTACTAAAAGTGGTGGTGCCGGACATCGACGCCTACCAACATTTTCTGCTCAACCAGATCACCCGGATTGAAGGCGTCAGCGGGGTGCATTCCAGCTTTGTCATGCGGCGGGTGGTCGATACGGCGGCGCTGCCGTTGAACTATGTTGAGGCGTGAGGAACAAGGGGAGGAAGGAGAGCTACCGAGGCTTCTTTTGTGGGCTGCTGGCGTGTCTATAAATACGCTACCGGGATCTTGGCCTTGCTTGAGCTCGGATCGCAATGCAAGCATGGCTCCTACAATAGGCACAGGTTATTGATTGGCGCCGAACTCGACGATCTGGAAGGATTCTCTGTTCTCAGGGAAGTCGTGGGGGCTTCCGCTGGCGTCGCATGTTGCTGCTATGCTGGCCTTATCGACCGCGTTGAATATTCGGATCATGAAACATCTGCTGATTGTCGCCCACGCCCCCTCACCCAACACGCTCAAGTTACGCGAGGCTGCGGCCCGCGGGGCCGGGCATGAGGATATCGAGAACGTCTGCGTGACGGTGAAGGCACCGCTGGAGGCGGGACCGGAGGATGTTCGGGCCTGCGATGCCATTCTGCTCGGCACCACCGAAAACCTGGGCTACATGAGCGGCGCCCTCAAGGATTTCTTTGACCGCAGCTACTATCCAGTGCTGGAAGAAAAACAGGGGTTGCCCTGCGCAATCTACATCCGCGCCGGCCACGACGGCACCGGCACCCGGCGGGCAGTGGAGACCATTGTCACAGGATTACGCTGGAACTGGGTGCAGGATCCACTGGTGCTACGCGGCGACTGGCAAGATGCGTTTGAAGCCCAGGTGGAGGAGTTGGGGATGTATCTGGCCGCGGGGTTGGATGCGGGGGTGTTATAGCTTTGAGCTGTGAGGCGCGGGGAGGGTGTGTAGAAGCAGATGTGCACTGCCCGCGCACAACCATAGTGCTAGCACTGTCTCGTAGGGCGGAAATGGGGGGAATGCCCATCTCCGCCGATAACGCCCGTTTCCGCCCTACACAAACACCTTGGCCCGCGGGGCAAGGCGATTCCGTCCGCACCTGCCTATCCCGCGCCTCGCAGCTCAAAGCTGATCGCTCACAGCTGCTTTTACTTGCTCTTACTCAGCATCGCCGCGATAACGGCCTTGGCTTCGTCGCCCTGCAGCAGGTCACCGAACAAGGCCAGATCTTCCTTGACCACTTCGTACAGGGGCTTGTTGATGGATTCGCGCATCAGGCGCTTGCTCTCGCGCAGGGCGCGGGGCGGTTTCTTCGCCAGTGCCACGGCCCAGTTGCGTGCGGTGGCCTCCAGCTCTTCACGTTTCACCACCTTGGCCACCAGCCCGGTTTCGTAGGCTTCCTGTGCCAGCATCGGCTCACACAACAGCAACAGGCGAGCGGCCCGCTGGTAACCCAGCCAGGCAGGAATCAGCTTGGCAGAGCCGGCTTCCGGCACCGCGCCCAGATCCGCGAACGGGGTGATGAACTTGGCGTCTTCGGAGGCCACCACCAGATCCATGTGCAGCAGCATGGTGGTCCCCACGCCGACTGCATTCCCCTGCACAGCGGCCACTACCACCTTGGGGAAATCATGGATCGCTTCGATAAACGCAGCGGCAGCCGGGGCTTCGCCGGGCGCAGCATTGAGGAAATCCACCAGGTCGTTACCGGCACTGAAGGACTTCCCCTCACCACTGAACAACACCACACGGATATCATCGCTCTCTTCCGCTGCCTTGAGCAGCTTGACCAGATCCCAGTACATGACACTGCTCAGGGCATTGAGCTTGTCCGGGCGGTTCAGGGTAATTTCCATTACAGATTCGGTGTTTTTCACCAGAATCAGATCACTTTCCAATGTCGGCATGGTCACGACGGCTCTCCCAAAGTATTTTGTCGAGCAAGGCTAGCCGCAGCGCCTGCCCCTGCCAAGGGCGAATCACGACAGATAATGATTGACCCGCCAGTCAAAGCTGATTAAAAAAGCGCACCTTCTCTGAGATCACCACCGTGAAGCTGATCACTTTCGATCCTTTTCGCACCCTGGGACTACCCGGCGTACGCTATATCAAGCCTGAGCACATGCAACAGCACCGAGAGGAGCTGGCGGCGGCAGACTGGCTGTTGTTTCCCGGGTACTGGCAAATCAACAGCCTGCACTATGTACTCAAGCGGCGCATCTTTCCGAGCCTGAGCAGTTACCACCTTGGCCATGACAAGGTCGAGATGACCCGCGCCTTGCAAACGGCCTGCCCGGACCATGTACCGGAAACCCTGATCTGCGCTTCGGCTCCCCATGGCATCCAGCAAATTCTGGATCAGTGGCGCTTTCCGTTCGTGGCCAAGTCTGTGCGGTCCAGCCAGGGCATGGGGGTATGGCTGATAGAAAATCGCCAGCAACTGCTCGACTACGCGGAACGGGAAAGCGTGCTTTACGTACAGAAGCTGCTGCCCATAGTCCGGGACCTGCGCATCGTCATTGTCGGCAGCGAAGTGGTCGCCAGCTATTGGCGCGAGGGGTCGGGTTTCCTGAATAACGTCAGCCAGGGCGGGCGGGTCCGCACTGATCTACCCGTGCCGGAACAGGCGATTTCACTGGTGTCCGGTCTGGCCCGTTATCTGGATATCGACCACGCCGGGTTCGACGTGGCCATGGTGGATGACCATCCATACATTCTGGAGTTCAACCGGTTATTCGGGAACACCGGCGTGCCGGGGCTGCCACAGCAGATCTCCGCGGCCATGAACCGCTACCTGCTGGGCCCGGCCGAGCCACCGACCTCGGACACCAGCGTTTCTGCCTGAGTCCGCAGCAGCGTCTGATAGCGGTGCGCCAGCTGCTCGACGGGCTGTAGCCGCACACGGTGATCCCCTGCCACGACCACCTGCGCTTTCTCTGGCTGATAGAGTGCCTTCACGTCCAGCTCGGTACTGGAAAGCTGCGCCTCCGGCACATGCAAGCGCCCGGGCACGCCGGCCACACACAACGACCAGGCTTCATTTTCATCACGGTCGGTGGTCATTAACGCCTTGAACTCCAGCGTCACCCTGCCCTTCTCTTTACGCAGTGGCGCGAGCAACCGCACCACACGCAGAAACAGCAGGCCTGTACACAGGGCCGCGAACCCCGCCTGCGAAGACGCCGCCTGAGTGAAAACCACCCCGGCCTGCTGGCCTACCGGGGCGCTGACCTGCCCCCCATAGACCGCCGCCGCTCGCTGCAGCATTTGCTGGTATTCCGCGAGCACCTCTTCCAGCGCATCCTGGGCAAAACGCTGGCGAATGGATTCAAAGTTCACAATGCTGATACGCAGTTGGGCGGTGATGCTGTCCGGGTCGGGCAGGGGCTGCTCCTGCTCCAGCCCCTGCGGCCCAAGTGGCTCTGGCACCACAGGGTCGGGCAGCACCGCAGGCGCAGCAACAAACCCGGGGGATGGCTCGGGTACCGGCTCCTGCACTTCTGGCGGCAACAAACGCTCGCGCACCACCGTGAATGCCAGGCGCAACAGCAACACACACAGCACGGCCAGAACAAAGCCTGCCTCAATTTGCTGGCGCGGCACGAGACTGTCTTCGCCCAGCAAGGTCAGACTGCCTGCCAGCTCACCATCCGGCAGCGCCACCGGTACTGACACCCGCAAGGTGGACTCGCTCACCCCGGCCAACCCCACCTGCACTTCTGCCGGGTTCTGGAAGCGGATCCCCGCCACCGGGGGAAGGGCTACGGTTTCCCGCCCAATAAGATTAATGCTGATGGAATCTTCGCTGGCCAACGCTTCGGCGGCGCGCATGGCGGTTTGTTCCGCCAGTGCCTGCAGCTGCACCTCACGCTCTTCTTCCAAACGTGCGGAAAAGTGCTCGAGAAAGTAGATTCCGACTACCAGCATGGCCAGCAGCATCAGAATCAATTCGCGCAATAGCGTGTGTTGACGACCGATCCATGATCGCCATTGCTCCCAAAGGGACATAGGGGGTTTCCATCCGATTTTGTCTGGCCCGGAGTATACCCTGACCGGGCCCATTTGCGTTGACCGGGCTGACACCGTCTTCCCTGTCTGAACCGGGCATCGCTTGCAGGCAAGCTCCCTCAAGTTGCTCGCCCCACCGGGGAGAGCGCTCCTCGCTCGGCATGGGAAGCGCCGTGAGAAGCAGCCTGCTGGCGACCTGTATCGATGACTTCCCGGTAACCGCCGGCAGTGTCTTTGCGGGTGTTGGCGTATGTCAGGCGGCAGATATCTGCTACTCTTACGCGGTTTTTACCGGGAGCGGTCTGCTTCCCTTCGTTTGACTTCAGCCCCTGGAGCCCCTGCGTGCGCGAGATCATTCTGATTCAGGTATCCGGCAGTGACCGCCCCGGCCTGACTGCGGCTTTTACCCGGATTCTGGCCCGTTACCGGCTCAACATTCTTGATATAGGCCAGGCCGTGATCCACGACACCCTGTCGCTGGGCATGCTGGTGGAAACCCCCAAGGATGCTGATTCCTCGGCGGTACTCAAGGATGTGCTGTTCGAAGCTCACAAACTGAACATCAATGTTCGCTTCCGCCCCATTGACGAAGACCGCTACGAAGAGTGGGTGGCCGGACAGGGTAAAGATCGCCATATCATCACGCTGCTGGCCCGCAAGATTACTGCCGAGCAGCTGGCCGCGGTGACCGCCTCCGTGGCGGATAACGATCTGAATATCGACAGCATTGCCCGTCTGTCCGGGCGGGTGCATCTGGAAGGCGAATCCCAGCACGAAGACAACCGGGCCTGCATCGAAATTTCCGTGCGTGGCGAACCCAAAGACGCCGCTGCCATGCGTGCTGCCTTCCTGGGTATCGCCAACGATCAGAACATGGATATCGCCTTCCAGCGCGACAACGCCTACCGCCGCAATCGCCGACTGGTGGTCTTCGACATGGACTCCACCCTGATTCGCTCTGAAGTGATTGATGAGCTTGCCGTGGAAGCGGGAGTGGGAGATCAGGTGGCAGAAATTACTGAGCGGGCCATGCGCGGAGAACTGGATTTCAATGAGAGCTTCTCTGCCCGCGTCGCCCTGCTTAAAGGTCTGGATGAAGGCGCCCTGGAACGGGTGCGCGAGCGCATCCAGCTCACCGAAGGCGCCCAACGCCTGGTGAGCACCCTGCGCGCGCTGGGTTATCGCACTGCCATCCTCTCTGGCGGCTTTACCTGGTTCGGGCACTGGCTACAGGATTTGCTGGGCATTGATTATGTCCACGCCAACGAACTGGAAATCGAAGACGGCAAGGTTACCGGCCGGGTGGTCGGACAGATCGTCAACGGCCAACGCAAAGCGGAGCTGCTGCGGGAAATCGCCGCCCAGGAAGGCATCAGCCTGGAACAGGCGATCGCCGTCGGCGACGGCGCCAACGACCTGCCCATGCTCGGCGAAGCCGGCCTCGGCATCGCCTTCCGCGCCAAACCCCTGGTCAAACAAAACGCCGAACAAGCCATCTCCACCCTGGGACTGGACGGCATCCTGTATTTGATCGGCGTGCGGGACAAGGACCAAGCGGAGCTGCTGAAGAGCAGTTAACAGTTCGCGTTCGGCGAATGTCTTGTCTTTAAACGCAAGAGGCCGCGCCCGGGCTTTGGGTGCGGCCTCTTGCGTTCAAGAATCTAAAAACTCCAGTCCGCGTCGCTGTTAACTATTCACTGTTAACTGTTAACTGCCTTTTACGCTGTTTCCGGAATCTGCAAGCTATCCATCGGCGCTTGCAGATAGAACCCTTGCAGGTAATCCACACCGCCCAGGGTCCACAGGGTCTGCATCTGGGCTGCGGATTCCACGAACCCGATGACGGTTTTGCGCTGCTCCTCTTTGACCTGTTTGACGATCTCGGAGAGGCGCTGGCGGCCTTCGGCCTTGGATAACTCCTGCGTGAAGGAGCCTTCGAATTTCACCATCGTAGCCGGGATGTGCTGGAACAGTTTGAACGGGTCCAGACCGCCGCCAAACCGGCTGATGGAAACACCGCAACCGACACCCTTCACCTTTTCGGCGAACACACCGGCCTGCTTCAGATAAGTGGTCGCATCGCCTTCGCTGAGCTGGAAGACAAGGGCTGAACCTTCCATTTTGGCCGCTTTCATTGCCTTGAGGAGCCAGTCCACCAACGTCGCATCCGCCAGGGAACTACCGTTAATGTTGAGCACCAGTTTCACCGGATCCGTCATGGCAGAGGCTGCCCGCATGGCGTTAAGCACAACCCAACGGTCGACCTTGCCCGCCAATCCCAGTTCGGCTGCCACTGGCATGAAGTCCTTGGCTTCGAGCACGTCACCCTGCTTCTGGGGCAGGCTGACAAACACTTCGAACATGTGCTCACCATCGTCTTCCAGGCTCATTAACGGCTGGTAGTGCAGCTTGAAACTCCCCTGCTCCAGGGCCTGACGAAGCTGCATGCCAATGGCCTCGGACGAACCTGCCGTCACTTCGTCCATGGGGTCATGGACCTTGACGCTGTTGCCCTTGCCGTCGTTATTGCGCTGGGCCTGGTTACAGCATTTAAGTGCGGTGGTCAGGATATCCTGGCTGCTGCGGGCATCCTCACGCACGAATGACACCCCTACACTGGCAGTAATCTGAACCGTGCGGGCAGACACTTCCGGCATCAGCGTTTCGATACCAGCGCGCAGCCGCTCGGCCAGCTCAGACGCCTCGTCGATGTCTTCCACCGGCAAGAGAACAGCAAAATCTTCGCCATCTACCCGTGCCAGACGGGCATCGCCAACGTCAGTGGGCAACCACTGGGCCACAGCCCGCAGGATGTCATCAGCGCCATCAATGCCCAACGACGACTGGTGATGCTCAAAATCATCCAGGCGCAGATACAAAACCGCCGCCAGCTGGCTGTCGCGTGCCGCTGCGGCAACGGCATCATCCAGTTGATCCACAAACCAGGACCGGCTAAACAGCCCGGTTACCTGATCTTTCTGACTCATTTCCTGCAGCCGCTCTTCCAGATCACTCTGGTCTACCGCCGAGGTACGAATCACAATCTGGGTACAGGCTTCACCGTCGTAGGTGCTTGGCGAGAAGGTGAAGGTGGCATCGAACTCTTCGCCCTCGGTATTAACGCCCTTGCACTCCAGCTCCTGGGTCTGGTTTTCGTCCTGTGCTCGGCTGCGCAACAGTTTTTTCAGCTTGTCGTGGTCGGCGGCAGAGACCATGTCCATGATCGGCACACCAGCCAGATCGTCCGGGCTTTCATAGCCGAACATCTCGACATAGTTGTCGTTGGCATGGATATGCATGCCATCAAGCACATACGCAATAGCGTCGCGGCTTTGATCCATCAGCAGGGAGAGACGCTTCTCGGCATCGTGCAGGGCAATTTCAGAGTGCTGCAGCTCTTTGCGAACACGCACATATTCGATAACACGATCGACCATCAGGGCCAGAAGCTCACGATCACCCGCAGGGGCGACACTGCGAGCCCCCATTTCCAGGCCGGCTTTGAGGGTCTTCGCGGAAAAATCATCTTCGAGCAGGATAACGGGAATCGCCTTACCCAGACGATTGAGGTGGGCCATAGCGCTCTCGAAGGTGCCGTCGCCAAAGGTAGGGCGGCACAGCATCAGCTCCCAGGCACCGCCCTTGAGGGCTCGCAGCAGATCGTCTTCGCCGAGAGCAAGCTGCGCCCGGGTTGCCCTGCCCGCATTACGGAGCATATTCATCAGCTGCTCCGCCTCGTCCTGGGAATCATGGGCGATCAGCAAACGCAGGTTGTCCAGGGCATAGCTCATGGGTCAGTCACCGCTCTCGTCTGCCATACCGTCCAACAATCCTGTTCTGGCCACCTCCAGCGACGACTGGGCTCGCATGCTGTCAGGCATGCCAGTCAGTGTACGGGGAAGCGCCTGACCCATGGCAGAACAACTTCAGCTGCCGCATCCTCACGGCAAATGTGTATCCCGGGTGCAGATAGATTAGCACCCACTTTTTATTATTATAGGCTGGACCAGATAGAATCCAGCTCATCGTCATCTTCTCCATCACCGGAGGGCGGTTTCACAGGGGGAGCAGCCGGGGCGGCCAGATCCCGGAACGGATACTGACTGAAGCCCGATGCCCCCTGAACACGCCGCAGCAACTGTACGCGACCAGGCTCGCCTTGCTCAACCAGTTCCACCTTTACGCCTTCATTAAATCCGACAGTAGGCAACAGCAGCGACGCCGGTTGCCCTACAGCAGACAACTCCGGCAGCAGGATGGCACGCATGTAATCGCTGTCTTGCCCCTGCTTGCGCAAGGCCCGCGCCGCCACCGGGCGGCCACCGGGTGCCAGCAATTCCACGCCGAAACGGGCACCATGGCTTGGCAACTGAGTCACCCAGCGAATCACCGCGAGCATCCACTGGCTATGGGTGCTATCGCGCAGGGCCAGCAACTCACCGGTGCGCAGCAAGCTCGGGGTATTGCCCTGCCAGGACAGGCAATAGCCGCCAGGGCTGGCATTGACCTTCTGGCAATGATAGCTCTCTGGCAAACGCACTTCGGCGCTATTCCCGCCCGTCGCGCTGTCCATCTCGATGGTTTCGCCGGCATAGTCGGACTGGTAAGCCGACGCCCAGGGATCAGACTTGTGCTGCTTTTCCTTGGAAGACATCTTGATGTTGAGCAGGAAGGGATTGTTCTCCTCTTCCTCCCCCAACACCGACAGACTACCGCGCTCGACCATGGCCTCGAACGGCACCTTGCCGGAAAGAAAATAGTGAACACCCACCAACCCGAAACACAGCTCAACTTCGCCATTTTCGGGCATTCGTTTAAACGCCCGCTCAGTGAGCGCACCCCACACTTGTTGCAAGTGGTCGAGCAGGCCGTCATCCAGCCCCCGGGGCACCTTCAGGGTCGCCTCGTCGGGATTATCCCGCCAGGCGCACATCGCTTCGGTCAGACGGGAGGAGTCGATATAACGCCAACTTTCAGATGCCTGGGAAGCATGGGTCCGGTAGACCGGCGGCCGGTCTGCCTGCAGATCAAACACGAACAGGTCATCTTCGCTGCTGGCCTCACGAATGGACACCAGCGAGGCCCAGCTATAGGCCCCCTGATAGACCAGCGCCAGCTCCTGCTGACGTAACTGGTTCGGCTTGCTGGTTGCCAACAGCAGGCAACGGGCATAGGCAGACTGGATCGTGGACTCGCCCCCCTCATCTTCGACTGGGGTGCTGGCAATGCCGTGGAGCTCCGCGAGCAGATACAGCTGGTGCAGCTCCAACCACAGGTTACGGGGGCTGGGGAAATACAGTTGATAGCAGCGCAGCAGGGTGTCACCCAGCGCCGTAATGGCCCGGTGAATGGCAATGGTAATGGACTTGCGAGCTGCCTTGTCGCGGAAACGGCGCACCGCCCGTACCGAAACCAGCTTGTAGCCATTGGCAAGATGCCCTTGCAGCGCCTGGGCCAGACTCGCCACACGTCGAGCCTTTTCTGGCAACACCAGCGCCTGGTTCAGGTAATGCTTCTGGAGAGACTGGCAGACATGCAGAATCGAAGGGCGAACGATCTCCAGTAACTGGAAGCGCACCTTGGAATCCAGCGGCAGGCGGTTCAGCTCCTGAATGAACTGGTACAGCTGCTTGGCCGTTTCCCCCATGTTCATTACCGGCAGAGCGTCTACCCACTGCTGCAATTTTTTTGGCTGGTCAGCGCCTAGCGTAAGGTGCGGCAAGTCCTGCTCGGGCAGTTTCAACCGTACCGTCTGGGCTGGTTGCTCCATGAAGATAGTCCTTATCTCGGCGGCATCCAGGCTACCTGCGGGTTCTTGTTGAGAAACCCTCTGCGAAGCGCCTCACCCCCTGCGGGCCATAAGCCAGCGCATGCGAGGCGCCAAACCGGGTTCCTTATTATGAGTCCTGTGTCACATGACTTTACGACACAGTTACATGACTGTAAATGTCGCAAGTTCTTGCTATTTCAGGCTTTCAGCCAGCGAGCACCGTTTTGGCCGCCTCACCCGGCTCTTCCCTGGACAACCGCGGAACCAGAAAGCCCGGCAAACGACCGCGCAACTGGTGATGCAGGGCCATTGCCTGATCATCTGGCACGGCAAAATGGGCCGCCCCCTGAACCTTGTCCAGAAGGTGAAGGTAATACGGCATGATCCCCCCGTCGTGGAGACGCTCAGACAGTCTCACCAGCGTCTCAAGGTCGTCGTTGACCCCCGCCAGCAACACGCTCTGATTCAGCAGCGTGATGCCGGCCCGCTGCCATTGGCGAGTACGCTCCAGAAGCGACGGCGACAGCTCTCGGGGATGATTGGCGTGCAGCACCAGCACCGATCGCCAACGCGGGTCGGCCAGCTGCGCCAGCAATCCGTCGTCCAGGCGCTCCGGAATCACCACCGGGGTACGACTGTGAACCCGCAACCTCACCAGATGCGGGAGTGCGGCGAGCCCCTCCAGCAACTGCCCAAGGCGACGGTTATTGAGCGTCAGCGGGTCGCCGCCGCTGAGAATCACCTCGTTGATATCCGGCCGTTCTGACAACCATGCCAGAGCCTGCTCCCAGCGCTTGCCGCTCAGATGGGTCTGGTAAGGGAAATGACGGCGGAAGCAGTAGCGGCAGTGCACCGCACAGGCACCCGTCACCACCAGCAGGGCGCGACCGTGATACTTGTGCAACAGGCCTGGCACCGGGGTGTGATCGGACTCGTCCAGCGGGTCGGCGGTGTACCCCGGCTGCTCCAGCAGCTCTTCCGGCACGCTCATGACCTGCCGCAACAAGGGATCATCCGGATCACCGGGCGTCATCAACGCCGCATAGGCACGGGGCACCCGCAGCGGGAAATCCCGGGCCGCCGCCAACTGCTCGGGCAATGCATCCGCGGCCAATCCCAGCATTGACAATAGCTCCGCCGGATCCGTGATCAGATCGGCCTGCTGACGCTGCCAGTCGGGTAACTCCCAACCGGGCGCGTCCTGCGTTATCATTGCCAGCCTTTCCAATGCCATACATCAACCTTTGGAACATTATTTATGGCCAACTATTCTACCAGTGAATTCAAGTCTGGCTTGAAAGTCATGCTCGACGGCGACCCCTGCGCCATCATCGAGAACGAATTTGTGAAGCCAGGCAAGGGCCAGGCCTTCAATCGCGTCAAGCTGCGCAACCTGAAATCCGGCAAGGTCTGGGAGCGCACCTTCAAGTCTGGCGACTCTCTGGAAGGTGCCGATGTCATGGACGTGTCCATGCAGTATCTGTATGCCGATGGCGAGTTCTGGCACTTCATGGACCAGACCACCTTCGAACAGAAAGCCGCCGATGAAGCCGCCGTGGGCGATGCCAAGCTGTGGCTCAAAGAAGAGGACGTGTGCGAGATCACCCTCTACAACGGCGAGCCGCTGTCCGTTTCCCCCCCCAATTTCGTGGAACTGGAAATCGTGGAAACCGACCCCGGCCTGAAGGGCGACACCGCGGGCACTGGCGGCAAGCCTGCCACCCTGACCACCGGTGCAGTTGTCCGCGTTCCGCTGTTTGTTCAGACCGGTGAAATCGTCAAGGTCGATACCCGTACCGGTGACTACGTGGGCCGCATCAAGAGCTAGGCGTGAGCGACTGGCTCCCCACCGCCTCCCTCGAGGCCATCAAGGCGCGCGCCGAGCTGCTAGGCACGGTGCGCGCCTTTTTTGATGCCCGCAAAGTGCTGGAAGTGGACACCCCACAACTGGCGCACTACGGCGTCAGCGACCCCCACATCCAGTGCATACCGGTACCCGGCTACGGCTATTTGCAGAGCTCCCCCGAGTATCACATGAAGCGCCTGCTGGCCGCCGGCAGTGGGCCGATCTACCAGACCTGCAAGGCATTCAGAGATGGCGAAGCCGGAGGGAGACACAACCCGGAATTCACCATGCTGGAGTGGTACCGCCCTGGCTTTGCGCTCAAGGAGCTGATCGACGAGTGCCTGGCGCTGCTGGCCGAGCTGTTTCCGGATGCCTGCCGTCAGCACTATCGCTTCCGCTCCCTCTTCCTGCAGGCCACCGGCCTGGACCCCCTGACCGCCACAGACGAAGCCTTGAGAAAATGCGCCGAGCACCATGGCGCCCCGGCAGGTCTGGAAAAAACCGCGGCAGTGGATTACTTGATGGCGACACAGGTCGAAACCACCCTGCCTGTCGACCAGCTCTCGGTGGTCAGTGACTTCCCCGGCTGGGCCGCCGCGCTGGCACAAACCCATGAGGACAGTGACGGCGCCCTGGTCGCAAGACGCTTCGAGATCTATTACCGCGGGCTGGAGCTGGCCAACGGCTACCAGGAGCTCACCGACCCGCAGGAGCAATCGCGCCGCTTTCACCAGGACAACGCCCTGCGAAAACAGCAGGGATTACCCCCCATGACTCCGGACACTCACCTGCTCGCGGCCATGAATCACGGCCTCCCAGACTGCAGCGGCGTGGCCATGGGGGTAGAAAGATTGCTGATGGCACAACAAAAGGCCGGCCGCATCGATCAGGTCATCAGCTTCCCCTGGGATCGAGCCTAAACTCAACCCCAGGAAAACACGCCCCAAAACAAAAGGCACATCGCGGATTAACGGGAATCGCCCACAGAGAAAAGCCGTCTTTCCTCAGCACCCTTTGTGCCCTCTGCGGTAAAAATGCTTTTGATCCTGGTCCGGGATCGCGCCGCCACCGAGCGTAGCGAAGGAACGCCCGCAGGGTGAGCGAGCGAAGAACCGACTCTCCTTGCAGGGTGCTTTCTATTTGTGTGTGGCGATGGGGGGAGAGAATCGCTTGCAGGCAAGCTCCCACAGGTGGCATCACCAAGGTACAGAGCGCGGATCGGTTTCTTTGTAGGAGCGTCGC
>NZ_AQOQ01000055.1:0-11348 GCF_002888555.1 Alcanivorax sp. MD8A
GTCGGACGTCTGAGGTCGGACGTCTGACGCAGCAATTCAAAACCGGATGTTGTTTTGGCGTCTGACATCCGACGTCAGACGTCCAACGGATTTTCAAGGCAGGGCGTAGCCGTCCTGCACAGGAATAGACGAAGGGGAAACGAAAATGGCACTTGTAAGCATGCGTCAGCTGCTGGATCACGCCGCCGAGTTTGGTTACGGCGTTCCGGCTTTCAACGTAAACAACCTGGAACAGATGCGCGCCATCATGGAAGCGGCGGACAAGACCGATTCCCCTGTGATCGTGCAGGCGTCTGCCGGCGCGCGTAAATACGCCGGCGCCCCCTTCCTGCGTCACCTGATTCTGGCGGCGGTAGAAGAATTCCCCCATATCCCGGTGGTGATGCACCAGGATCACGGCACCAGCCCTGCGGTGTGCCAGCGTTCTATCCAGCTGGGTTTCTCCTCGGTGATGATGGATGGTTCCCTGGGTGAAGACGGCAAGACCCCCACCGACTACGAGTACAACGTGGACGTGACCCGTCGTACCGTGGAAATGGCTCACGCCTGTGGCGTGTCTGTGGAAGGCGAACTGGGTTGTCTGGGTTCCCTGGAAACCGGCGAAGCCGGTGAAGAAGACGGCATCGGCGCGGCGGGCAAACTGACCCACGAGCAGATGCTCACTGACCCGGAAGAAGCTGCTGACTTCGTGAAGAAGACCAAGGTGGATGCCCTGGCCATCGCCATCGGCACCAGCCATGGTGCTTACAAGTTCACCCGTCCGCCCACCGGCGACATTCTGGCCATCGAGCAGATCAAGGCGATCCACGCGCGTATTCCGGATACCCACCTGGTAATGCACGGTTCCTCTTCTGTGCCGCAGGACTGGCTGGCGGTGATCAACGAATTCGGTGGCGAAATTCCGGAAACTTACGGGGTGCCGGTAGAAGAGATTCAGGAAGGCATCAAGTACGGTGTGCGCAAGGTCAACATCGACACCGACCTGCGTCTGGCCTCTACCGGTGCGATTCGTCGTTTCCTGGCGAATAACACCGCCGAGTTCGATCCGCGCAAATACCTGAAGGAATCCGTTACTGCCATGCGCGATATCTGTATCGCCCGTTACGAAGCGTTTGGCACTGCCGGTAACGCCAGCAAGATCAAGCCGATCAACCTGGAAGAGATGTTCCAGCGTTATGAATCTGGCGAGCTGGATCCGCGGGTCAAATAAGAGACGCTGCACGCACCACGCTTCACGCAACAGGCAAGAGCGCGGTTGAGGTGGTTGCCAGCGGAAAACAAAAAGGCTGCGCCCGAATATCGGGTGCGGCCTTTTTTGTGGTTCGAAAGCGCTGGCTCGGAGCCGCTGTAGGAGCTTGCCTGCAGGCGATTCGAGTCTAAGCGAGGGAGTCGTTTCGAGTTCCGTATAACGCGTTTTGGAAATCTTTACCCCGCGGTTGCCAGGATTGCTTGCAGGCAAGTTATTCGCTGCGCTCACCCCTTCGGGGCCGCACTCCGTGCGTTGCTCCGCTGCGCTACGTTCCCTCAGCGGTTTCATTCTTGGCGTCAGGCGTCAGGCCTATTACCGCGTCGCCTTGATTTCTACACCCTCTCCACTCAGCAACAATGTTCCCTGATCATCAATGGTGGCGCTATCGACGCCTTTCAGGGCTTCCACAAATTGGCTCTCAAGATCCATCAGTGGTTGCGGGCAGGCTTTCATGGTCATGCCGCCGGTCTGAATGGTGAACTGAGAGGCCTGCTGCTCATAGCTCGCCATGTAGTTGTTGCAGGCAGCCTTGCCAGCCAGTTTGCCGGGCTCATGAAAATTCAGGGTAAGGGTGGCGTTGCTGACGGGCTGGCCATTCAACTGCTGTACCTGCCAGGCGGCCCCGGCGAGTTGTTCATGTTCAAGCATGGTCGCCTCTTCTGTTGACGTGCCGGAAGGGGTGCTGCAAGCGGCCAGTACGGTGGCGGAAACGGCCAGCAGCATATGGGGAAGTCGTGGGGTCATGTGATGGCTCCTGTGATGATCCATGATCCTGTCAAAAGATTAGTGTGCCGTTTTGCTGATTAGTTTCGATGGTGTCTTGATTCAGGACAAGGAAAGGGTGTCTAGCCGTTGACGCTAACGTGGTAGAAGGCACAATGCTCTGGTCATGCCATGAACCCTCAGGAAAACGCCATGCTCAATACCTTTCTGGAGTATTACACCCAGCACCCCTGGCTGGTGGTGCCGTTGGCGATCCTTTCCGCGGTGGGTGTCGGGTTGCTGTGGATGGGCTGGCTGACTCTAATGATCACGGCGTTTGGGCAAAAGCTCTGGATTTGGGGCTTTGCCATCCTGCTCTTGCCAGTCCCGGCTTCGCAGGGGTTTGCCTTGCGTTACCGCACCCTGAATCCATGGGCTAACCGCTTGGTTTGGTGGGGGCTGTTGTTGTCGCTGCCGATTCTGGCTCTCACCGCCTGGTGGGCTGTGCTGGCCCTGACCGCTCAGGGGTGAGAGGAGTATTGCGACCTTAAAAGGTCGCGGGAGCCTTGTCGGGCTTGGCGTATTGCCAGCGCCCTTCGCGCTGTGTGCGGTGATAGCTGTCGAGGCCGGACAGCGCGACTGTACCGGCGGCCTCAATGTCCACATAACCGTCGTCTGCCATGACGCCTGCCGGCAAGGTGACGAACCGGATTTCTCCGATCACCAGCACGGTTCCATTAATCGCCAATTCCTGAATTTCCGCCACGGCCATGCCCAGTTTGATGTGCGCTTCCAAAACGAAGGGGGCGGCAAAGTCGGCCAGATACTCTGGTGTCAGGCCGGTGGCAGCGAATTCCGACACCTCGCGCGGGTAGCGGGCGGAGGTCTGGTGGGCTTGGGCGATGATATCCTTGTGCACCTGATTGAGGGTGTAGACGCCGGTTTCCTGCAGGTATTCCAGGCTGTGACGGTCCACGGAATGGGGGCGGATGATCATTCCCATCAATGCCGGATCCGCGCCAAGATGAAAGCAAGAGCTGACAATGGAAACGTTTTCCTGCCCGGTGGCGGACCGGGTGGCTAGCAGATTCGCGCTCTTGAAGCCGGAGAGGCTGTTGACCAGATTCACCCGCTGCCGTGGATCCATGCCCTTGAGATGTTGCTCATCGAACTGCATTGTAGAAGCCATTCTATTACGTCACTTTTTCTGTTGGTTTTCGCACCGTATTATCGGTACAGACCGTGAGCAACCCGTGGAGATGCCTGGCCGGCCATGGATAACCCTTTTGATCGTGAGCATATTCTGCAAGATTGGCAGCCCCTGAACTGGGAGCGATTTGACCCGCTCAATGATGCCAGCCGGCAATACGTTGCCTACTACGGTCTGAACTTTGCCGACCATCTACCGGAACTGGAGCACGGGTTTGGTTATTTCGAGGCGGCAGGTCATCAGCTTTCAGTGCATGCCTGGCGTCCCAAACATTCCCGCGGTACGGTGCTGGTGTGCCATGGTTACTTCGACCATGTGGGGCTATACCGACATGTCATCGGCCATGTACTCGAATTGGGTTATGCGGTGCTGGCCTATGATTTGCCGGGTCATGGTTTGAGCTCTGGTGCGCGTGCAGTGATTGATGACTTTCGTACCTACCGGGATGTGCTGGAGCAGTGTCTGTCGCTGGCGGCGAATCATCTTCCTCACCCCTGGCATGTGATTGCCCAGAGTACCGGTGGTGCCATCATCATGGATTACCTGACCAGCCGTGGCGATGGTGATGACAATCCCTTCGAAAAAGTGATTCTGCTGGCGCCGCTGGTGCGGCCCTTCAAATGGAGCACCGGTCGCTGGCTACATACCCTGATCAGCCCTTTTGCGAAAAGCATCAAGCGGGTGTTCACCATCAATTCCAATGATCCGGATTTTCTCGACTTTCTTGAAAACCGCGATCCACTGCAGGCTCGCCGTGTTTCTGCCATCTGGGTGAGTGCGTTGAAAAAATGGCTTCCGGGATTCGAGAAGGCCTCACGAATCAAGGTCTCGCCCATCGTCATTCAGGGAGATCTGGATGAGACCGTCGACTGGCGGTACAACCTGAATGTGATCCGCCAAAAATTTGAAGATCCCCAGATTACGATGTTATCCGGGGCTCGCCATCAGCTTGCCAACGAGGCGGAAGAGTTTCGCGAGAAAATATTTTCGATACTGGACGAGCATTTGGATAGCGACTGATATTTTACGGTTTGTCACTTGCGATTCAGCTGAGGCAGGAGGAGTCTGGGGGTAAGACTGATCAGGTCTCTGGCGGTGGCACGGCGGATCCGTCTCATCGCTTTGAGCAGAGCGGCAATGGCAGGGAGAGATCGTATGGGTAATGGCAGAAGCCTCCTCAGTGTTGTCATTCTCCTGTTGCTTGGTGAAGTGGCTTTGGCTAGTGGCGTGCAGGACCATCAAGACAGTCGCGCTACCGGTGACTCTGGCTACGCGATTGAGCAGCAAAGACGTCAAACCCGGCAGCAGATGCAGGAGGAGCGCGACGCCCATCGCGATCGCGCAGAATCCAGGGAACGTGAATTGCAGGACAACATTCAGCAGCGTCGTGATGAGATGCTGGAGAACCTTGATCGTGATGCATCAACCGGGCGTGGCGAGTAATCAATACTCGCTGACGCGGCCGTCGGCACCGACCAGCACTACATCGGCGGGACGTTTGGCAAACAGGCCGTTGGTGACCACGCCGACGATGTTGTTGATTTTTTCTTCCATCTCGAGGGGGTTGAGAATCTCGAGATTGTGCACATCAAGGATGATGTTGCCGTTGTCGGTGACAAAGTCATCGCGGTATTTCGGTTGCCCCCCCAACGCCAAAAGCTTGCGGGCAACATGAGAGCGGGCCATGGGAATGACTTCTACCGGTAACGGGAAGCGCCCCAGCAGTTTTACCTGCTTGCTGCCATCGACAATGCAAATGAACCGGTCGGCTACGGCGGCAACAATTTTTTCCCGCGTGAGTGCACCGCCGCCGCCCTTGATCATTTCGCGGTGGCGGTTCACTTCATCTGCACCATCCACATAGACCGGCAGACGGTCCACGTCATTCAATGATACAACGTCGATACCATGGGCCTTGAGACGTTCCGCGGTGGCTTCTGAGCTGGCGACTGCACCCTTGATGCGATCCTTCATGGAGGCCAGACCGTCGATAAAGAAATTGGCGGTAGAGCCTGTGCCGACGCCGATGAATTCGCCTTCCGGAACATATTTCAGGGCCGCCTCGGCCACCTGCTTTTTCAGCGTATCCTGATCCATGAGATTGTCCTGTCATGCTGATGAGTGCCAGTGCTCATCGTGAACGTGTGGGGGCTCAACAACCTGGTCAGACGTCAGACGTCCGACCGGCGCAGCTTTACTGATAACCCAACAAAGCGCCAATTATAGGCCAGCCTGGGCGCGGACTCGACCCCGGACTATCGCAATTCGCCACGCCTGCCCCTAGACTAGGGAGCTTCTTTCATCCTTCCCTGAGCAAGCCGGAAACCTCCATGCTGGACAAATACGTTAAACGGATACTGCAATCCCGCGTCTATGACGTGGCGGTGGAAACCCCTATTCATGCAGCCCCGTTGATTTCCAAACGTATTGGCAACCGCGTATTGCTCAAGCGTGAAGACTTGCAGCCGGTGTTCTCCTTCAAGTTGCGTGGCGCCTACAACAAGCTGTGTCAGTTGACCCAGGAGCAGCTCGATCGTGGGGTCATCTGTGCCTCGGCGGGTAATCACGCCCAAGGCATGGCGCTGGCGGCAACGTCCATGGGGGTCAAGGCGACTATCGTGATGCCGCGAACCACTCCGGACATCAAGGTCAATTCCGTGCGCAATCATGGTGGCAAGGCGGTGTTGCACGGTGACAGTTTTGACGAAGCCCTGGCGCATGCCCGCAAGCTGGAGACACGTGATGGCCTGACCTTTGTGCATCCCTACGATGATCCGGATGTGATCGCCGGGCAGGGCACGGTGGCCATGGAGATTCTCCGTCAGCAAAGCCGGGAACTGGATGCCATCTTTATTCCGGTAGGCGGCGGTGGTTTGGCGGCCGGAGTGGCCGCCTATGTGAAATATGTACGCCCGGACGTCAAGATCATCGCGGTGGAGCCAGAAGATGCGGCCTGCCTGAAAGCCGCCATGGACAAGAAGCGCCGGGTCACGCTCAAGGAGGTCGGCTTGTTTGCCGATGGGGTGGCGGTGCGGCAGATCGGCAAGGAAACCTATCGGGTGCTCAAGGACACGGTGGATGAAGTGATCACCGCCACCACCGATGAGATCTGTGCGGCCATCAAGGATGCCTTCGAAGATACGCGGGCGATCTGTGAGCCTGCCGGCGCACTGGCGCTGGCCGGCCTGAAAAACTGGGTGGCGAAACACGGGGTCGAGAACCAAACCCTGGTGGCGATTCAGAGTGGCGCCAACGTGAACTTTGATCGCCTGCGCCATGTCTCCGAGCGCGCCGAGCTGGGCGAGCAGCGGGAAGCGATTCTGGCGGTGACGATTCCGGAGAAACCCGGGGCCTTCAAGGCGTTCTGTCAGGCGCTGGGGCGCCGGGGTATTACCGAATTCAACTATCGCTACAGCGATGATCGCGATGCCAATATCTTTGTGGGTATCCAACTCAAGCCCGGCGGCAAGGCGCTGCAGGCTCTGATGCAGGAACTCACCGAGAAAGGTTATCCGGTGGTGGATCTGAGTGGCAACGAAATGGCCAAGCTGCATATCCGCCATCTGGTGGGCGGCCATACCCCGCGGCAAGACCTCCAGGAGCGACTGTTCCGGGTCGAATTCCCCGAGCGGCCGGGCGCGCTGATGGCGTTTTTACAATCCCTGGGTGGCAAGTGGAATATCAGCCTGTTCCATTACCGCAATCACGGTGCGGCCTATGGGCGGGTGCTGGTGGGTTTCCAGGTGGCCGAAGCGCAGCAGGGGCAGTTCCTGGCGGATGTGAAAAAAGTGCCTTACCCGATGGTGGAAGAGAGCGATAACCCGGCTTACCGACTCTTTTTGAATTGATTCGTGAACTCGACCGATAGTCGGTGGTCACACACTGCCAGACGCCCCGCTTTCGCGGGGCGTCTGGCGTTTCAGGCTGGCTCTTCTGCGCGTATGCTTGCATATCAGTGAAGAGATTGGGCATCAGTTATGAGTAAGTTCTGTTAAGAAGCGTCAACAGAGCGCCATAACTGCTTGACTTTACATTTCGCAATGGTCAAATTTTGACCCGGTTGGCATTTTCTGCTCGCCAATCAGACTAAAGTGACAATCCTGTTAATACTTTTGGGTCACTTTTTTCATATTGCTGTACCATTTTGGGGAATAACAATGAAGAAGAAGCCGGATGCCTTGGTGCTACTGGCAATCGTATTCGGGCTGGGCGTGTTGGTGAGTAGCCTCACCCACGGTGGCAACGAGCCGGACTATCAGCAATACGCTGACAGTGCGGGCATTGTCATCAGCCACAGCCAGCAGTAACGGTCAGATCCACCGGCTGGTCCCACGGGGCCAGCGGTATCACCCCCTTTTCCACTCGCTGAAAGTCGTACCCCACCGCCACCAGTCTGGGTCGTCGCGGTCGTCTTGCCATGTCTGCCAGCGTGCGGTCGTAGTAGCCCCCTCCCATGCCCAGCCGAAAGCCCTCCTGATCAAATGCCACTGCCGGTAGCAGGATCACGTCCAGTGCCCACAGGGCGCGTCCGCGCAGCAGCAGGGCGGGTTCGGCGATGCCGTACTGATTGGGGCGCATGGGGTGGTGAGGTTGCCAGAGCCGGAAGCGTAGATGGCCACGGCGCAGAGGATCCACAAAGGGCAGGTAAGTGGAGCAATGACGAAAGCGTGGGTGGCGCAGGGCGGGTTGCAGGTCCAGTTCGCCATCATTGGGCAGGTAGAGTGCCAAATGCTGACAGCGGCGATAACCCAAGGCAGCGTTCAGGGCCGGTGCGATGCGTTGGCTGGCCCGGCGGCGCTGACCCGGTGTCAGGGCCCGGCGTTGCTGTCGGAACTGGCGCCGAAGCTGGCGTCGTTGCGTTGCGGTCATGGTCTCAACCGAACAGAAATAAAGGGTGCTTCCCGGTCCGCCGCTGCGGGCTTGACCCTTGAACCGTATGGTTCAAGGTGGAGGCAGCAGCATTGCCCTCAGGCTTTCCGCTCATTAGGCGGACATGCACACGGACAAGGCAATATATGCCCCCGGGTATTACGTTATCGGCTCAGGGACATGGCCCTCTGGCGTACGAGCCAGGAAACACTCGAGGCCATTATAACAGTGGTGCGGGGCGGTGACAGTCTTGACAGGGCAGAAAGGCAGTTAACAGTTAATAGTGAATAGTTAATAGCTAAGTTCAAAACCGAACCCTCCGCTACGAAGCCGCGTAGGTTGGAAATTGCCGCCAGGCAATCTCCGACATGGCGTTGCAGGGTGGCAAAGGATTGGTTTCGAGAAAGGAGTCGCGAGTTTCGAAAGGCGACACCTGCGGGCAGGATGTGAGGTTTTCGCAACTCGAAACTCGTTACTCGCTTCTGAGGTTCGGGCGAAGTCAGCGATGGGCGTGTTGCGTGTCGCGTGATGCCTGAAGCGTCTTTTACAGCTTGCGGCGGGCGTCTTCGAAGGCCTGGATTTCGTCTTCCAGGCGGCTGAGCAGGGCTTGCACCCGGGCTTCGCTCTCGGAGTCCTGGGAGGCGGCCTGACGCGCCTTGAGCAGTTCGTGGCTCATGTTCAGGGCGGTCATGATGGCAATGCGTTCCAGACCAATCACGTTGGCGTCGCGCACTTCACGGAGTTGCTCATCCAGATAGCGGGCCGCAGACAGCAGGTTGTCCTGTTCACCAGCCGGGCAGGCGACACGGTACTCCTTGTCGAGCAAGTGAATCACCAGGGAGTTTTCGTTAGACATGGCCGGTAGCACCGCATTGGCTGTGGATCAGTGTCAGGCAGGATGCCACGCTCAGGAATCCTGCTCCAGAGATTTCAGACGCGTGATGATGGCCTCGACCTTGTTGCGGGCCACGTCATTTTTTTTCAGCAACTGGGCGCGTTCTTCCACCAGTTTGGCCTCTCGTTCATGCAGGGCCAGATTTTCCTGACGCAATCGGGAGCTGATACGCAGCAGCTCGTCTACGCGGGTTTCCAGTTGCCTTAGTTGTTGTTCCGTCGTCATGGCAAAATGGTCGCTGTTCGCCTAAGGTGTGGGCCGGTTTCGGCCCCGCGTCCCCTGCACCTTACCGGGATTTGCCAGCAATGGCGTCCCCCTCCCGGTTGACAGGCTGTTTCAACTATAGGTGTGAGGTTGGCAGGGGTCAATGAAATTGAATGGTGGTAGCCACTTAGCGCACACTTCTCACAGCCTTCCTCAGGAAGGTGCTCTCGCCGCAGGTATCCAAGACGGGGTGTTTCATGTCCAACCAGATTGATTTTGAAGTGCTGGCCCAGGCCCTGGCCGCGGCAGGTATTGCCCATTCTCCCAGCGAACTTCAGGGGCTGGCGGCAGGGCTGTTGGCTACCGGCCATGGCGGCCGCGATGAGGAGCTGCTTGGGGTGCTGGCGTCTCACGTTGACTTCGAGCCGGGGCAGCAGTTCGAGGCATCCCTTGCCGGTATGCTCGTGGCCATGCGCGATGGTCTTGCTGACGGTTTTGCCGACACCGGTTTGGCACTTCACCTGTTGCTGCCTGCCGATGAGGATGATCTGGGCTTGCGGGTGGCGGCGATCGCCCAGTGGTGCGAGGGTTTTCTGGTGGGCTTTGGCACCGGCTCGGCCAATACCCATGACAAGGATCTCTCACCGGGTGTCCAGGAAGCGCTGTCTGACCTGGCGGCCATCAGCCAGGTGGAAACGCCGGATGCCGATGGCGATGAAGAGGAAGATATGTTCGAGCAAGTGGCGGAACACTGCCGCATGTCCGCCCTGATGATTTACACTGATCTGGTCATGCGCCGGGAAGGTAAGCCGGATGCGCCGGCCAGCAAGCCGCCGACTCGTCACTGACCTAACGCCCAGCCGATACTGCAAGGAGTGGTCTTGAGCATCAACCGTCAGGAATACGCCCGCCGCCGTCAGGAGCTGATGGGCGTCATGGGGCCCAACAGCATCGCCATTTTGCCTGCCGCCCCGGAGCGCACCCGTAACCGGGATGTGGAATACCCCTACCGACAGAACAGTGATTTCTGGTATCTCACCGGCTTTGCGGAGCCCGAGGCGGTGCTGGTCCTGTTGCCCGGCCGTGAGCATGGCGAGTACGTGCTGTTCTGTCGTGAACGCGACCGCACCATGGAGATCTGGAACGGTTACCGGGCAGGCCCCGATGGGGCCGTTAAGGATCATGATGCCGACGATGCCTTTCCGGTTGGCGATATCGATGAAATTCTGCCGGGCCTGATTGAGGGCCGGGAGCGGGTTTTTTATGACCTGGGCCACGATGCGGAGTTTGACCGCCGCCTGATGGGTTGGGTCAACAGTATTCGCGAGCGGGTTCGCTCCGGGGCCCAGCCGCCGGGCGAGTTCGTCGCCCTGGCGCACCATCTGCACGACATGCGTCTGTTCAAGTCTGCAGCGGAAGTGAAGTTGATGCGCAAGGCGGCAAGCATCTCTGCCCATGCCCATATCCGTGCCATGGAAAAAGTCCGCCCGGGGATGATGGAGTATCAGCTCGAGGCGGAATATATCCACGAGTTTATGCGTCATGGTGCGCGCAGCCCCGCGTACCCGAGTATTGTCGGTGGTGGCGCCAACGGTTGCATCCTGCATTACATCGATAACAGCCAGAAGCTCAAAGACGGGGATCTGGTGTTGGTAGATGCCGGTTGCGAGTTGGAAAACTACGCCTCGGATATCACCCGTACCTTCCCGGTGAACGGTACGTTCAGCAAGCCCCAGCAGGCGCTCTACGAGTTGGTGCTGGCCAGTCAGTACGCCGCCATCAAGGCCACCCATCCGGACAATCACTGGAATGTGCCCCACGAAAAAGTGGTGGAGATTCTGACCCAGGGTTTGCTGGATCTGGGGCTGCTTGACGGTGAGTTCAACGAGCTGGTGGAAACCGAGGGCTACCGCCGTTTCTTCATGCATCGCACGGGCCACTGGTTGGGCCTGGACGTTCACGATGTGGGTGATTACCGGGTTCAGGATCAATGGCGTCAGCTGGAGCCGGGCATGGCCCTGACGGTGGAGCCGGGGCTGTATATCGCACCGGATGATGACTGTGTCGATGAGCAGTGGCGTGGCATCGGTATTCGCATCGAGGACGATGTGGTGGTGACCAAAGAAGGGTGTGAAGTGATGACCCACGAGGTGCCGAAGGATGTGGCGGAGATTGAGAAGCTGATGAAGAGCAGTTGACAGTTGATAGTGGACAGTTGA
>NZ_AQOQ01000056.1:0-11330 GCF_002888555.1 Alcanivorax sp. MD8A
CACGCAAGGAGTTATTCAGAGGCTCCCTACTAGCACGAACCAGTCCATGGCGCGTCAGGAGTGGCCAGGTCGCCCTCGTGGCAACCGGCAACCCCACACCACAAACTTTCGATTGCTGCCGGCTACCTCGACCGATTCAAACAACCGCTGCAACACGGTGTGATACCCCAGATGCCGGTTTCCGATCACCCGTAACTCGCCATCAGGTGCCAGCGACTCGCTGGCCTGCCGAAACAACCGGCGTGCCACATGATCCCCGACCACATGGCCTTCATGGAAAGGCGGGTTCAGCAAGATCAGGTCAAACGGGCCTCCGGCGCCTTTCAACCCATCGCCCAGATGAAACCGGGCGTTTGCGTTCGGGCTGTGGCGGTCTACATTCTCCCGGGCGCTCTGCAAGGCCAGCCAGGACTCGTCACAAAACGTCACCCGGCAACCGGGCGAAGCGGCCAGCATGGCGAGCCCCATGACGCCATTTCCACAACCCAGGTCTGCCACACGCGTGTCTGGCGTCACATTATTTGGCAGATGGTCCAGAAAGCAGCGCGCGCCGATATCCAGCTGGGACTGTGAGAACACCCCCGCATGAACAACCAAGGGGCCGAATGGAGAATCAATGGTAGAAGGATAGTCCGCCTGTGCCAGGGATTGCCCCGGTGTTCGGGCACTGAACAAGCGCGCTTTTTTCCAACCGTACTCGGCGCGGCCATTCCCCAGGAACCTCTCCAGCAGCGGAACCAGCTGGCGTGGCAAATGCTTGTCCATTCCCGCAAGCCAGACAGGTACATCGCCCGGCGTATTCTGCGCGATCCAGTCCAGCTGGGATTCCAGCAGGGCCACGGATTTGGGGACTTTCAGCACTATTTGATCCGGGGTGACATCAAGTGCCTGTTGTGGCCAGCACCATTGGGGAGGGGCAAGGCCATTGGTCTGTGCGTTGATGGCCATCCCCTTCCACGCCAGCCAGGAATCACCACAGGACAGCGCCTCGCCATGCTGGCTTGCAGCCAGCGCCAGCGCTCCCCAACTGTCATTGAGACACAGCGTCGCTGTCCCTTCGCCCCGATCCGCCAGAGTCTTCAGCAGATACTGGTCAGCGTTGTCCCAGGCCTGCAATGCGTCCTGCCGTTTTAGCGGCCAGCGCTGCAAGGTTAGCGTGCCCCAAGGATGCTCAAATTCCGTCATTGCGTCTCTTCACCTGCCAGTCTGGCGTGGCATTCTGCCTGTGTGATTCCGGGTTGGCCATAATCTGTTCAAACGACCCCCACCGGGGGATTTAGGTATGGCAATTTCAGAATTCGCTGCTAGAATGCGCCAGCACCAGATCCGGAATATAGCTCAGCCTGGTAGAGCACTACGTTCGGGACGTAGGGGTCGCAGGTTCGAATCCTGCTATTCCGACCAATTCCAGCCCTTCCCCGGGGGCTGACGAAAAAGGCCGCTTTCCGCGGCCTTTTTTCTTTCCTGATTCCCCAACAGCCGTCTACTTGGCCAGTCGCGGATTCAGGGTGTAACTCACGGTGATGCTGGCCGAATCCAGCGCATTCGCCTTGATCAGCCCGACCAGCGCGGCACCGCTGAGATCCCCTTCTGTCGGCAATTGCTCCACGTCCAGTGCGTACACGGTGAAGACATAGCGGTGCACGATGCTGTCATTCCACGGCGGACAGGGCCCATCGTAACCAAAGTACTCCCCTTCCATATCCGCATCACCGGCAAACCAGCCGGTATAGTCGTTCTTGCCGTGGCGCAGGCCCTGCGGCGCAGTGGGGCCGTTCTTGCCATGGGCGGTCACTTCGCTCGAATGCTCGCCTTCAAGGATTTCACTCTGACCGGCAGGAATGTCGAACAGGGTCCAGTGATAAAAATCCACCCGCGGCAAATCTGCCGGGACTTCCCTGTCTTCCTGATTCACATCGTCACCGGCACTGGGGCAATCCGGGTCATGGCAAACCACGGCAAATGAGCGGGTCTGTGACGGCGCGTCTTTCCAGGCCAGATGGGGATTGATGTTGCTGGAAAGGGCCACGTGGGTATCTGCATCCTTGACCGCAAAGGCGTACTTCTCACCAATGGGGGCCTGATCGGTCAGGCTGTTGCTGAGTAACTGCATGGTGAAACTCCTGTTCACTGTCGTGTGAGGTCGTCCGTTGAAGCATGCGGGTCCTGATGGGGATTTCAACCACCGGTAAGCGCAAAACGCTGCAACGGATGGTAACTCGGCGGCCTTCCGTGACGGCTGTCACTTTCATAGAGCCACAACTGATCCGCATCCAGAATCCACTGCCCCGTGCGCCTCTGCAATGGCTCTCCAGGTTTGGCCAGGGTTACATGGGGGCGAAACCGCCGCTCCTCCGCCGTGAAGCCGTCGACTGCGCTGAGCAACTGTTGAATGTCGTCATGGAGCGATGCCAGAGCCGTTTGGGTGGTTTGCGTCAGCGCCAGATAGGGTCCCTCTGGCTCAGGGAAGGGCTCACAGGCCGTCAAGGCAATCGTAAAGGGAGCATGACGGGCAGCCAGTCCAGACACGCCAGGGACCAGACGTTCGACGGAACCCGGTGAGCACTCTCCCAAAAAGGCCAACGTCAGATGCAGGTTTCGCCGCGGCGACGCCTGAGGCAGTCCCAGTGACAACGCCACACATTCATGGGCCAGCGGGCCCGAGACCGGAATGCCGAGAAAACAGCGCATACAATCTCCCTCTGATGGCTCACCTTATACCGGAATCGCCCATGGCTTAAGGGCTGCGACAACGGTAGAATTGCGCGCCCACCCACTCTGACACTCAGCCAGCCGTTTGTGCCCGACAGGCGGCAGCCAATCTCGAGGTGAACTATGTCCGGTAAAGCCCCCGGCAAAGTCGGTTTTATCAGCCTGGGTTGCCCCAAGGCCCTGGTGGACTCCGAACGCATTTTGACCCAGCTCCGCACCGAAGGCTACGAAGTCACGCCGACTTACGATGATGCCGACGTGGTCGTGGTGAATACCTGTGGGTTTATTGACGATGCCAAGGCGGAATCCCTGGACACCATTGGTGAAGCCCTTCACGAGAACGGCAAGGTGATTGTGACCGGCTGCATGGGGGTGGAAGAAGAGACCATTCGCAAGGTACACCCCTCGGTGTTATCCGTGTCTGGGCCCCAGCAGTACGAACAGGTGGTCAACGCGGTTCATCAGGTGGTACCACCGCTGCAGAACCATGATCCCTTTCTGGATCTGGTCCCCCCACAAGGGATCAAACTGACCCCGCGTCATTATGCTTATCTGAAGATTTCCGAAGGCTGTAATCATAAATGCAGCTTCTGCATCATCCCGAGCATGCGTGGCAAACTGGACTCACGCCCGGTGGGCGACGTTCTGGATGAAGCTGAAAGGCTGGTCAAAGCGGGGGTACAGGAACTGCTGGTGATCAGTCAGGACACCAGCGCCTATGGTGTCGACCGCAAATACCAAACCGGCTTCTGGCAGGGCATGCCGGTGAAAACCCGGATGCTGGAGCTCTGTCAGGCCCTGGGACAACTGGGGGCCTGGGTTCGGCTTCATTATGTCTATCCCTACCCTCACGTGGACGACATCATCCCGATGATGGCTGAGGGTCATATCCTTCCCTATCTGGATATTCCGTTCCAGCACGCCAGCCCGACGGTACTGAAGGCGATGAAACGCCCTGCTCATGCCGAAAATACCCTTGAGCGGATCCGTCGCTGGCGTGAAATCTGCCCCGACATTACCCTGCGCAGCACCTTTATTACTGGTTTCCCCGGCGAAACCGATGATGATTTTGAGCTGCTGCTCGACTGGCTTGAGGAAGCACAGCTGGATCGCGTCGGCTGCTTCACCTACTCCCCAGTGGAAGGCGCCCCGGCGAACGCACTGGCCAACCCGGTAGACCCGGAACTGGCCGAAGAGCGCCGCGAACGTTTCATGAATGTGCAGGCCCGCATCAGCGCCGACAAGCTGCAGAAAAAGATCGGCAGCGTTCAGGAAGTGTTGATTGATGAGGTAGATGACGAAGGCGCCATTGCCCGCTCCCGCGCCGATGCACCGGAGATCGATGGCCTGGTCTATCTCAATGGCATCACCGACGTGCAGCCCGGCCAGCGCCTCAAGGTCACCATCGAGCATGCAGATGAACATGATCTGTGGGGCACCCCGCTCGACGGACACACCGCCGGGTGAATGACCAACCCCTGAAGGGCGCCCTGCTGCTGGTACTGGGGGAAGGCTTGCTGGCCATCATGGCGGCAATGATCAAACTGCTCTCGGATCACCTGGATACCGAAGTGATTGTGTTCGCGCGCAATCTCTTCGGCCTGCTCTTCCTTCTGCCCATCATCATGCAGCGTGGCGGTTTTCGACAACTGCGTACCACCAATATTCATCTGCATCTGATACGTGCCTTCACGGGCGTGACCGCCATGTTCTGCTTCTTTTACACCATCGGGCATATTGCCCTGGCAGAAGCGGTGCTGGTGAAAATGACCGTGCCCTTCTTCCTTCCCGTGGTGGGATGGCTATGGCTACGCGAACAGATCGGCCTGCGTACCTGGGTTGCTATTCTGGTGGGCTTTGTCGGCGTTGCCGTCATCATGCGGGCAGATTCGGGTGAGATTGATCCCGTAATGTGGGTTGCTCTGGCCGGGGCCGCGATTATGAGTATCGCCAAGGTCAGCATCCGCCGCATGGCCGTATCCGAACCTCCGCAACGGGTGGTGTTCTACTTTGCCCTGTTTGCGACCGGGTTCTCCGCGCTCCCCCTCGCCTGGACCAGTACCGTGCCCGTCGGGACCGATTACCTGTGGCTTATCGGCATTGGTCTGGTGGCAACCGGTGGCCAGTTTGCCATGACAACGGCCTATCAGATCGCCAGCCCCGGCCAGGTCGGGGTCTACAACTATTCTTCCGTCATTTGGGCGGCCCTGCTCGGCTGGATGTTCTGGGGGGAAACCCTGGTAATTACGACACTGTTGGGCACACTGCTGATCGTTGCCGCCGGGGTTTGGAACCTGAAGGCACCCCGCCGACAAGGCTGATTTCCGCTTGCACAGAGAGCACTTTTGGCCCCCGTGGCGGTGTGCAGGCCCCGGTCCTGGCACTCTATAATGGCTAACCCACTTACGGATCGAGTAGCCCAATAATGCCCCTACGACTTGCCGCCTTTACCCATGGCCTTGCCGCACTATTGCTTGCCTCCCTGCTTTCAGCCTGTGATAACTCTGCCCAATGGGCCTATGAGAACGGACTGGAATTCGAAATTTCACGAGCAGGACTTCAGGAAAAAACGATCACCACAGAAGACGGCATTCAGTGGCACCTGCTGGTCAGTGAGTCTGCTGCCGATGCCACCCCCGTACTGCTGATTCACGGTTTTGGTGCCGATGCCAGCAACTGGGTGCGTTTTGCCGGCAACCTGGAAGAGGAGTTCTATTTTGTCGTGCCTGATCTCCCCGGCCATGGTGATACCACCCGCGATCTGGGGCTGGACTACACCATGGAAGCCCAGGCCAAGCGGCTACTGACGCTGATGAACGCCCTGCAGCTAGACCAGTTCCATGTGGCCGGCAATTCCATGGGCGGAGCCATTACGCTGGAGATGGCACGACAGGCCCCGCGACGGGTAATGACCATGGGGCTGGTGGATTCTGCCGGTCTGACACGCCAAACCCCTGAGTTCAAAGCCCTGTTGCAAGGCAGTAACAGCAACCCGTTGATCCCCCACAGCCGGGATGAGTTCCAGACGACCCTGGAATGGGCCATGGAGGATCCGCCCTACATGCCGGAGTTCTTCGTGGATGTCATGGGGCAACGCAAGGCGGATAACGCTACCGTAGCGGAAGATATCTTTCGCCAGTTAGGCACGGATCCGGGCATGAATCTGGAAAACACTGATGTACTGGCAACACTGGATGAGCCCACTCTCGTCATGTGGGGAAAGGAAGACAGGCTGTTAGGGGTCGATAATGTGCCGGTGTTTCTTGAGCGTCTTCCCCAAGCACGATCAGTCATCCTGGATGGGATTGGCCATCTGCCGATGACAGAAGCCCCCGCCAAAAGCGCGGATGCCTTCCGGACATTCTGGAACGAAAATCGGCACTAGAGAAAAGAAGACAAGCATCACGGCCACCGGAAGCTCAACCGTTTGAACGACGCAGCTCCGGTGGCCGCCAATCGAACGGCACGTTATAGGTCATGAGAAAACCACCCAGGGTGATCAATACGCGCGAGATACCAATGTACGAATCCGGGATGCTGATTCTCTCTTCACGAAAACGCTCCATCAGATCCCCCATGGCCCCAACAGGTCCCTGCTGATTCAACTTGTCGGTCAGCACGTACATGGCCAGTTCGCGCAACGTATCCGGACTGCCACCACGAAAACCCGCCTGGTAGAACAACTCGCCAATGTCGACCTGCCCTTCAAATCCCATCAGGCCGAACAACAATCGTGAATAGCGGCGCACTTCATCTGGGTTCAGCACACCAATGGCACCGAAATCCAGAATCACCACCTGCCCCTGATCATTCACCAGAAAATTGCCCGGGTGCGGATCGGCTTGGTACACGCCAAACCGGGTCACCTGTTGCAGGTAGCTGCTGAGCAGCACACCAAGCAGATCCGCTGCCTCTTCGGGGTGCTGATCAAGATGCTGGCGAAGACGGTTACCCCCTTCCCAGCTGCTCACCAATATCCGTTCACAACAGAGAGGCTTTACCAACTCGGGAATCCGAATACGCTCGGGATGGGGCTGACGGGAAAAGCGCAAGGTATTAGCTGCTTCGTTACGGAAGTCCAGTTCGGTTGCCGTCATGGCCAGCAACTGCTCAATGGCCTGACGAAGATCGAACTCACGAAACCGGGGAGCGGCAATGGCGGCGAGCGCCTGAAACACCTTGGCATCCTGCTCAAACAAGCGTTTTACCGCCGGCAAGCGGACTTTTACCGCAACCTCCTGCCCATCCTTCAGCTTGGCTCGATGTACCTGGGCGATAGACGCCACGGCGATCGGCGTTTCCTCAAACCACAGAAAGGTATCGCGCCAGTCCTTGCCCCAGGATTTAGTGAGCACCCTGGCAATACGGCTGAACTCCACCGGCTGGGCGTCACTCTGCAGTTGCTGAAACGCATGAATATACTCAAGCGGCAGCACGTCGGGGCGGCAGCTGAAAAACTGCGCCGCTTTGACCCAGAATCCACCGTTTGCCCGGCAAAGCTGGGTGGCAATATCAGCCGCCTGATGATGTCGCTCTGACAATGAACGCCCACGACCGCGGGCATAGACCGCACCAATACGCGCAAGCGACGCCAAACCACGCAAATAACGCGTCCTGCCGGAAGCCAGACCAGCCAGCCCAGTGACACTTTCCCTAATCATGTTTCATCGCTCGAGTACCCATTCCCCCATTATGCCTGACATTGCAGGGCTTGAATCCCGCGAGCCTTGACCTTAGTGTTTCAATCTTTTAATTGGCGGTCGATTATGTCAGTACCCGTTATACGCGCAGGCGAGCCTCACACCATTCGCACCCGGGGCATTACCCTGCTGCGTTCCGGTCACAAGGAAATCCGCCGCCTCAAACGCGCCAACCATACCCCCTCCATTCACGGTAACAAGGTATGGAATTCCAGCTTTCTGATCATGGATCACCTCACCCGCAACAAACTGGGCGCGGACGATCACCTGCTGGATATTGGCTGCGGCTGGGGGCCACTGTCGATCTTTACCGCCAAGCGGTTTGGCTGCCGGGTCACCGCCGTAGATGCCGATGCAGACGTTTTCCCCTATCTTGATCTGCATGCGCAGATCAACAAGGTGGATATCACCACCGAGCAGCTACGCTTTGAAAAGCTCACTACCGCCCGCCTTAAAGACGTTACGGTCATGGCCGGAGCCGATATTTGCTTCTGGGATGAGCTAACCCCTGTGCTCTACAACCTGATCCGCCGCGCGCTCAGAGCCGGTGTAAAACAGATTATCATCGCGGATCCCGGGCGCTCGCCATTTTATGCCCTGGCAGAGAAATGCGACCAGGGAGGGCTGAATTCCCGCGTCGTCGAGCGCAGGAGCAAGACCCCAAAGAATCTCTGTGCCGATTTGCTGATTATCGACAATTGAAATTCCGCCACCCGGCACCATGTTATTTCCACGTTCAATGGAAGTGACACACCATGACTGACGATATTCAAGACACCGATACCTCGCAGGGCAGCCTTGCCCTGCCCGACCAGTTGCGCCCGCAACGCATCTATCTTATCCCTGTACGCCACAGGCCCTTTATGCCCGGGTTGGTGCAACCTGTAATGCTGGACAAGCAAATCTGGGAGCAGACCCTCGAGCGCGTTAGCCAGACCCCCCACCAATCGCTGGGCCTGGTCTACGTGGGCGACAAAGACCCTGACACCGTCGAGCTGGAGGATTTCCCGGAGTACGGCTGCCTGGTGAAAGTTCACGCCCTGAACGAAGAAAATGATCAGTTCCAGCTCGTCGCCCAGGGCGCATCCCGCTTTCGTATTCAGGGTTGGCTGAACCGCAAGCGTCCCTATATGGCAGAAGTCAGTTACCCAGAGCCACGTACAGACGCTGATGAAACCGTGCGTGCCTATGGCATGGCCATCATCAACACCATCAAGGAGCTGCTGCCGCTCAACCCACTGTATAACGAAGGGCTGCGTCACTACCTGCAAAACTTTTCGCCTTCTGAACCCTCCCCGCTGACCGATTTTGCGGCAGCGTTGACCAGTGCTTCAGGCAAAGAGCTGCAAAGCATACTCGAAACCGTTCCGCTCAAGCCTCGCATGGAAAAGGTCCTGACGCTGGTGAAAAAGGAACTGGAGGTCGCCCGACTACAAAACCAGATTTCCGAAGAAGTGAACGAGAAGGTCAGTCGCCACCAGCGCGAATTCTTCCTTCGCGAACAACTCAAGATCATTCAGCGCGAACTCGGCCTGAGCAAAGATGACAAGACCGCCGAAGCGGATGAATTCCGTGAACGGATGAAGGCCCTGTCTCCCACCGATGCGGTCAGAAAACGCTTTGAAGACGAGCTACAAAAGCTGTCTGTACTGGAAACCGGCTCCCCTGAATACGGCGTAACACGTAATTATCTGGACTGGCTTACCAGTGTTCCCTGGGGGCAATACAGCCACGACAATCTTGATCTCAGCCATGCCCGCGAAGTGCTCACCCGGCACCATAGCGGCTTGCAGGACGTGAAAGACCGCATTGTGGAATTTCTTGCGGTTGGGGCACTACGTGGTGAGGTCAAAGGCTCCATTATCCTGCTTGTCGGCCCCCCTGGGGTCGGCAAGACCAGTATTGGCAAGTCCATTGCCGAAGCGCTGGATCGCAAATTCTACCGCTTCAGCCTTGGCGGAATGCGCGACGAAGCCGAAATCAAGGGGCACCGCCGCACCTATATCGGTGCCATGCCCGGCAAACTGGTTCAGGCCCTGAAAGAAACCGGCACGGCAAACCCCGTGATCATGCTCGATGAAATCGACAAGCTTGGGCAATCGTTTCAGGGCGACCCGGCCTCGGCCCTGCTGGAAGTACTGGACCCCGAGCAAAATCAGGATTTCCTGGACCATTACCTTGATGAACGGCTCGACCTCAGCCATTCGCTGTTTATCTGTACCGCCAATACCCTCGACAGCATTCCTGGCCCCTTGCTCGACCGCATGGAAGTGATTCGCCTCTCCGGCTATATCACCGAAGAGAAAGTGGATATCGCCCGGCAGCACCTGTGGCCACGAGCCCTGGAGCGTGCCGGCGTAAAACCCGGCCAGCTCAAGATCAGTGACAGTGCCCTGCGGCAGGTTATTGAAGGGTATGCGCGGGAAGCCGGGGTACGAAACCTCGAAAAGCAACTGAACAAGATTATCCGCAAGTCGGCCGTCAAACTGCTGGCTGGCGAGAAGAAGCTCAGCATCAGTGGCAAGAATTTGTCTGAGTTTCTGGGACAGCCCTACTTCCAGACAGAAAAAACCCAGCGAGGCGTTGGCGTTGTCACCGGCCTCGCCTGGACCAGTATGGGTGGTGCCACCCTCTCTGTAGAAGCCAGTCTGGTCCACAGCAAGCAACGTGGTTTCAAACTGACCGGGCAACTCGGTGACGTAATGAAAGAATCCGCGGAAATTGCCTACAGTTACGTGGCAAGCCACCTGCAGGACTACGGGCTGGCGGAAGACTGTCTCGACAATGCCTTTATCCACCTGCATGTGCCGGAGGGCGCAACGCCAAAGGACGGCCCCAGCGCAGGGGTCACCATGGCCAGCGCCATTCTGTCCTTGCTGCGCAACAAGCGGCTGCCGCGCAAGGTCGCCATGACGGGAGAGCTGACACTCACCGGCCAGGTGCTGGCCGTTGGCGGGATCCGAGAGAAAGTCATTGCCGCCCGGCGGGTAAATATTCGTGAAGTGATTCTTCCCGATGCCTGCCGGCGTGATTTCGACGAGTTGCCGGATTATCTGAAAGACGGCCTGACCGTGCACTTTGCCAGCCAGTATAGCGATGTCTTCCAACAACTCTGGGGCTGATACTGCCCCCTACTACATTGTGCCCACCTGTCACGAGCGGGTGGGCATCCTGTATCAGGATCCGGACATTCTGCTGATCAACAAGCCTGCCTACTTGCTCAGCGTTCCCGGGCGCGCCCCCGAGAACAAGGACTGCGCCATTACCCGTCTCAGCCTGATTTACCCGGACATACGTCTGGTGCATCGTCTGGATCTGGATACCTCGGGCCTTATGGTCTTTGCATTGAGTCAGCGAGGGCAAAGCCAGCTAAGCCGTTTATTTCAGCTGCGAACAGTCAAGAAGCGGTATCAGGCGGTGGTACAGGGTTTGGTCGAGAAGGACGCCGGCAGCATTGAGCTCCCCCTGATTGCGGACTGGCCCAATCGTCCGTTGCAGAAAGTCTGTCATGACACCGGCAAACACGCCCTGACCCACTATCAGGTGATGGAGCGTGACGAACGACATAACCGCACCCGCCTGGCCCTGAGCCCCGTCACCGGGCGCAGCCACCAGTTACGCATCCACTGTCGGGAACTGGGCCACCCCATCATTGGCTGTGATATGTACGCCCCTCCCGAAGTCGAAGCCCTAAGCCCCCGCCTTCTGCTGCACGCCGAATGGCTAGGCTTCAACCACCCCGTCACCGGCCTGTGGAGCGAATTCACCTCCCCCTGCCCGTTCTAGGTCGTGTAGTCGCTTAAGGTTTTTACGACCCAAGTCTCGCAACCCGAGGCTCTTGCATCTATACCTCGCCAGGGCCCGGAATGACCATGCTTTTGAATTTGGGTTTTAGCTATTCACTATTCACTGTTAACT
>NZ_AQOQ01000057.1:0-9947 GCF_002888555.1 Alcanivorax sp. MD8A
AACGAAAAAATTCTGGCGACCATCTGGCAGGCCTTGATGGGGCTGTCGTTCGTCAGCCGTGACGACCACTTCTTTGCTCTTGGCGGGGATTCCATTCTGGCCTTGCAGGTGGTCAGCCGGGCACGCCAGCAAGGGTTGGCGCTAACGCCCAAAGAGGTGTTTGAGCAGCCGTTGCTCAAGGACCTGGCCCGGGTTGCGCTCAGTGCCCAGGCGCTGGCGATTTCCCAACAGCCGTTGACCGGCGAGGTGCCGCTGCTGCCGATCCAGCAGCATTTCTTTTCGCTCAACCCGCCCAGCCCCCATCACTGGAATCAGCACCTGTGGCTGGCGTTGGCGCAACCCATGTCGCAGCACGCCCTGGCCGAAACGTTGTCGGCATTGTGCCGTCAGCATGATGCGCTGCGCATGCGTTACCGTTGCCGCGATGGTGTCTGGTCGCAACATTGCCTCTCGCCAGAAGCGGTGAGTGACGATGTGTTGTGGTGGCGCGAGGCAGCAGATGAGGACGCCGTGGCCGCACTGTGCCAGCAAGCCCAGGAAAGTCTGGATATCGAACATGGCCCCTTGCTGCGTGCGCTTTATGTGACAACCCCCCAGCAGCAAGACCGGCTTTTGCTGGTGATCCATCACCTGGCCGTGGACGGTGTGTCCTGGCGAGTACTGTTGGAAGACCTGCTGGCGGCGTACTCGCAGGCGCAGAGTAATGAAGACGGAGATGAAGGCGGAGGACAAGAGATTGTTTTGCCGCAACGCACACATACCGTGTCGGACTGGCATCAGGCCCTGCAGCAATGGCTGCAGGAAAACGGCACCCAGCGTTTGCCGTTCTGGCAGCAACAGCAGCCGGAGCCGGGCCATGTACCGCTGCCGGTGTATGGCGAAAAACGCAGCGTTGCAGTATCACTGGATGAATCGGCGACCCGTCGTTTGCTTCAGGAGGCGCCGACCAAGCTGGGGGCGTCTGTGCCGGCATTGCTGCTGACGGCGCTGGTGAGAACGCTCCAGGCTGATGATCAGAAAGGCGATCAGGAAGGCGACCAGAAAGAGCATCAAGGCGCCGCGCTTGCGACTCGAGCTCCGCAGGTTGCGAGCAATCTTGTTATCAATCTGGAAGGCCACGGTCGCGAAACCCGGCTTGCCCCCGGGCTGGATCTCAGCCGTACCCTGGGCTGGTTTACCAGCCTGTTCCCGGTGTCGTTGCCGTGGGCGGCGGATCCCCGCCAGAACCTGTTTGCGGTTACCGAACAACTCAAAGGCACCGAAGCGGATGCTGGCGTCGGTTATGGCGCCCTGCGGTTTATGGCCGATAGCCCGCTCAACGACAGTGCCGATGCGCCGTTGACGTTCAATTATCTGGGCCAGTATCACGATGATGCGTTGATTCAGGGTTTCACGCCGCTCAACGGTGGCGGTAATGCCCAGGCCGATGACAACCCTATGGCGGCGCCGCTGGCCATTAATGGCCAGGTAATGGCTGGGCAGCTGGAGCTGGTGTGGGAATTTGCCAGCAGCCGTTATGACGCTGGCACCATTCAGCATTGGTGCGGCCGCTATCGCCAGGAACTGTTGGCACTGCTGGCGCTGGCCGATGCGCCACGGGACAGCCAGGCCGACCCGGCACTGGTGACGGCGCTGAATTCTTCACAGAATTGGTCGCAGGACTCTTCACAGAACTCTTTACAGAACACGGCCACAGACATACCGGTGTTGTGGTGTCCGCACCCGGTGACCGGCCGGGTCACCGGCTATCAGACTATTGCGGCAGCCCTGGAAGGGCAGTGGCAGGTGCGCGGCATACAGTCGCGCAGTTTTCTTGAGGAAGGCTGGTTTGACCCGTCGCTGGAAGAAATGGCAGAGCGCTATTACCGCACCCTGAAGCAATCGCAACCACGCGGGCCTTACTACCTGCTGGGCTGGTCGCTGGGCGGCGCCCTGACCATGGAGCTGGCCAGCCGACTGGAACGTGATGGCGAGACCGTGGCATTTGTAGGGCTGCTGGATAGCTATGTTCCTGGCACCGAAGTGGCGGAAGATCAGTGGTCGTCACCGCAGGCGCAGGCAACTCTGCGAGAGCATCTGGGTTTGCTGTTGCCGGGGGTAAGTGCTGCGGCATTGGATGAGTGCATTGTCCTGTTGCGAAATCACCAGCCCCCTCAGTGGCCGCAACAATTTTCAACATGGCTATCGCAGCAACCCGTGGATGCCATGGTGGCAGACAGTGCGCGCCAACTTTTGCATTCATGGGCTGTGGAGCAACACCTGCGTGATCTCTGTTGGGGTTATCAATTGCCCAGCCTTAAAACGCCCTGCCATGCCTGGTGGGCCGCACAGCCACCAGGCAGGGCCGAGATGCTGAAAAATGGCATCGAGCAACGCGTGATGTTGGCACAAAGCGAGGTCTTGATGACCGATCATGTTGGCATTGTGCGTGAACCGGAAATGGTTCGGTGGTTCGAGGAACGTTTGTCGAGTGTGAACTGATACAAATTGACAGGAAAACCCGGCAGGAATTGCACCGGGGAGACTGGTTGTAAGGAATGTAATCTGTATAATCGCGCATGCGAATCATTCCTATTAATGTGTTTGTTACGATCGTCAGGAGAAAAACGATGGGGAATCGGACAGGGAGCAGACTGGCTCAGGGGATTGGGGTCTGTCGTCATCCGTTGGCATTGGCTATTGCGGCTGCATTGGCAGCTTCACCGGTCTGGGCGGAAGAGGCCACCAACGAAGAACAGTTGGAAACCATTGAAGTCAACGCTGAGCAGTCTGAGGACGTGTATGGTCGTGATGACTTTGGTTATGTCGGTCAGCGCAGCCGGACGGGTACCAAGACAGATAGCCCTGTAAGCGAGACTCCACGCTCCGTTTCTATCGTAACTCGCGAGCAGATGAATGACAGGGCAGCCGTCAGCATCAGCGATGCCTTGCGCTATACGCCCGGTATTCAGGCCGGTTTTTACGGCGAAGATAACAAGCAAGACTGGTTTATTGTCCGGGGTTTCAAACAGGCGAACAAAGGCCTGTATCGAGATGGAACCCGAACCTATTCAGAAGGGTTTTACAGCTGGCAGATCGACCCCTTCCAACTGGAGCGGGTTGAAATTCTTCGCGGTCCGGCATCCGTCCTTTATGGGCAGACTCCTCCGGGCGGGGTGATCAACGTGATCAGCAAACGTCCTCAGGATTATAGCTTTGGCTCTGTTGAAGTTGAGTACGGAAGCTGGGATCGAAAGCAGGTGTCGGCTGATCTCGGTGGTATTGTTGGCGATGGTCATGCCTTCAGGCTATTGGCGTTAGGCAGGCAGAGCGGCACGCAAGTGGACGATGTCGAGCAGGATCGCGTTCTTTTCGCGCCTTCGCTGAAGTTGAACGTAGGGGACAACACTGAACTGACATTGTTGGCCAGTTATCAGGAAGATAATTCCGATCCCTACCTGCAGTTCCATTTGGCGGAAGGCACTCTGAATCCCAGCACTACCGGAAATGGATACATTGGTGACGATGTTGCCATTGGCAACCCGGATTATGAGCGCTTTGACAGAACGCAATACACTCTTGGCTACGAACTGAATCACGATTTTAATGACGGGGCGTCGTTTCAGCAGAACGTGCGTTATGGCCGTATTGATATCGATCTGCGTCAAATGTATGCGCTGGCATATTCCGATGATTTTGGTATGCCCTCGAATCGAACGGAGGTCGTACGCTATATCTCTACAGAAGATGGGCATGCAGATAGCCTGAATGCCGACAACCGCTTTATCTTCAAATGGGATCTGAACGGCATGGAGCATACCTTGCTGGCAGGTATCGATTATCAAATGTTGAAGATAGACGGGAAGGACTATGCGGCTGATCCGATTGTAGGGGAAGAATTGTTTCCGGGTATTTATGCCCCTAATACATTGAACGTCTATAACCCTGAATACGCCAATGCAAGCGATATCGTTCTGCTGGATGGAACTCTGCAGCCACTATCGGAAAGTGATCTTCAGCGCCGTACTACGGACAGCTATCAGCTGGGCTTCTATCTGCAGGATCAGGTAAAAATTCAGGACCACTTGGTTTTGATGCTAGGAGCCCGCCACGACAAGGTTGATACCAAATTCGAAAACAAGGCGACTGGGGCTAAGCAAGATGTAGATGGTGATGAGTGGACTGCCAATGCCGGGCTGGCATGGATCTTCGATAATGGCGTTACTGCCTATACCAACTACTCCCAATTCTTCCAGCCCATTATTCAGCTGGATGCCAATAACGAGCCCGCCAAGCCGGAACGTGGTGATCAAGTCGAAGTTGGTTTGAAGGTGCAGCCTGAAGGGTTTGACGGTTACTTTAATGCCGCGGCGTTCAAAATTACCCAGGAAAACCTGACCTTTGGCACTGCAGGAACAGCATCGTTTCAGCAAATCGGTGAAGTCGAAAGTGAAGGGGTAGAGTTTGAGGCAGTGGCGAATGTGACTCCGAGTCTCAGCTTCGTTGCCAATATGACCTTCCTGGACCCCGAAATCACCGAAGATGCTCGCGGAGAGACCGTTATTGGTAACCAGCCAAATCAGGTGTCAAAACGCTTGGGTTCAATCTGGGGCAAATACAGCTTCATCGGTGGAGTTATGAACGGTCTTTCCATTGGTTCAGGTGTCCGCTATGTGGGCTCAACCTATGGTAATGATCTTGAGCAGCACAGTTTCAAGGTGCCGTCATACACAATCTGGGATGCCACGGTCAGCTACCAGTGGGATAACTTCAAATTCCAGGTTGCCGCCAAAAACCTGGAAGACAAGGAGTATGTTTCTACTTGTAACTATTGGTGTTGGTATGGCGATCGTCGCAACGTCATTGGCAGTATCTCTTATGCCTGGTAATGCCCGCCACACCGCCATGCTGCTGCCCACCGGGCAGCAGCTGGATGTGTTCGATCAGGAATTGACACCGCAGTGGCGGTGTCAGAGCAATGATCAGGATCTGTTGACCGTGGAGCTGGACGATACGACAGCTCGCGTTCTGCAATCCACGGACGACCCGGCACAACTGTGCCGGGCCGCTTGGGCTTTTTTTGTCTCGCGGCCCGCGGTGACGGCGCTGGAATTTTCTGGTGATGGTCATCCCGGTTTCATGGTGCAGCGCGACAATGATTCTGCTGTGCTGGAGCGAGACATGCTCTGGCAGTTGACCGGCGACTGGCTGCCCAAGGCAGCGGCGTTTCCGTACCCGGTCCGCATGGTGATGGACGACAGTGGTCGCCGTCACCCCCGTCGCCCGGCCAAGCCGAGTGGCGAAGTGTATCGCCGTTTCGATACCGGTATTCAAGCGTGGGTGTCACTGCGAGTGCTGGATATTGAAGAAGACCTGGAGCGCTTCATGCGCTGGCAGAACAGCCAGCGGGTCGCAGCTTTCTGGGAACAGAGCGGCACACTGGAAGCGCATCGCGCCTACCTGGAAAGCCAGGCAAGGGATCCGCGCGTGCTCAACCTGATTGGCTGTATTGATGATGATCCCTTCGCCTACTTTGAAGCGTACTGGGCGAAAGAGGACCGTATTGCGCCGTACTACGACGCACAGGATTTTGACCGCGGCATCCATATGCTGGTGGGCGAAGAGCACCACCGTGGGCCGCACAAGGTAAAGGCGTGGCTCAATGCCCTTTGCCATTATCTGTTTCTCGATGATTGTCGCACCACGCGGATCGTGTCCGAGCCGCGTGCGGACAACGACAGGATGATTCAACACCTTCAAGCCAGGCGTTTTGCCAAGCCAAAGGAGTTTGATTTTCCGCACAAGCGCGCAGCCCTGATGGTGCTGCAACGTGATGCGTTTTTTGAGCGTTGCGAGCTGAGCTGAAAATCACGGTTCGGTAGGGACTCTTATACCGGACTGCCATGGCGCGCTGCCCACCACTACCCGGCAGCAAGTGGCTGACCTGTCCGCAGGGTGCGGACGGTCGGTGTATGGATAACCCGGAGACCGGGATGGGTCTCCGCCACATTGAGGACACCCCCATGAACGTTCATTCCCAGGAATATGATGTCGTCGGCATTGGCTTTGGCCCTGCAAATCTGGCTATTGCCATTGCACTGGAAGAACAGTCGGACCTGAAAGGGCTGCGTTATTGTTTCCTCGAAAAACAACCGCGTTTTGAATGGCACGGCGGGATGCTGCTGGATGGCACCCGGATGCAGGTCTCTTTTCTGAAAGATCTGGCGACCCTGCGCAACCCGGCCAGCCGTTTCACCTTCGTGAATTACCTGCACGACAACCACCGTCTGGATTCCTTTATCAACATGGGTACCTTTTTCCCGACCCGTGTGGAATACAACGACTATATGCGTTGGTCGGCGGAGCAGTTCAGCGAGCGAGTGCAATACGGTGAGGAAGTGATTGCCATCGAACCAGTGGAGCAGGGTGGCGAAGTGGAGTGGGTGCGTATTCGCTCCCGCAACGCCGACGGTTCAGAGAAAGAAATTTTTACCCGTAATCTGGTCATCGGGATTGGGGGATACCCGAATGTGCCCGCCGTGTTTGCCGGCAAGATGGGCGACAACATGGTGCATTCCTCCCGCTATAAACATGAATACGAGCGTTTCGGTCGCCATGAAACGCCGCGTATTGCGGTTATCGGTGCCGGGCAGAGTGCCGCAGAAATCTATCTGGATCTGATGAACCAGTATCCGGATGGAAAGATGGACATGATCACCCGCAGCCGTGCGCTCCACCCGGCGGATGACAGCGCTTTTGTGAACGAGATCTTTGATCCCGCCTTCACCGACACCATCTATGCGCGCCCGGAAGAAGAGCGTCGTGATTTTCTGAAAAAGTTCAGCCAGACCAACTATGCGGTGGTGGATCTTGCGGAAATCGAACAGATCTATGAGCGACTGTACCTGCAAAAAGTCACCGGCAAGGTACAGCACCGGTTCCTGTCCAACCGCGACATTGTCGGTGTGCAGAATGACGGCACCCGGGTATTGCTGACCCTGCGCGACAAAGACACCGGTCTGGAACAGACCGAAGTCTACGACGGGGTGGTGCTGGCCACCGGCTACAACCGTAATGGCCATGAACAGTTGCTGGCGCCCATGGCCGACTGGATGTCGGAGCAAGGGGTGGAGCGTTGCTATCGTCTGCCCATGGCGAAAGGCTGCCGCGCCAATATCTTCCTGCAAGGGTGCTGCGAGGAAACTCACGGCCTGAGCGATACCTTGCTGTCAGTACTGGCAGTGCGTTCCCAGGAAGTGGTGGATGCCCTGATTCAGCGTCACAGTCGCCCGCTGGCGGCGGCCTGCGCCAGCTGATGATCCCGGCACTGGCCCCCCTGTTCCAGGGGGGCTTTGCTCACTACGGTGAACGGCTGCGGCTGGCGCAACCGGATGACCCTGCCCTGCCATTGACGGCACTGCTGGACCCGGCGGTGCTGGACGTCCAGTTACAGGCGTTTCGCAGTAACTTCGCCCAGGAAGATCCCCGCGCGGTGCTGTCGATCTGGAGCAAGTACTACTTTCTGTATTTGGTGCCGCCGGTATTGGCCGCCAATCTGATTCTGCAACGCGACCTGCCGTTGGATCCCCATGCCATGCGCGTGGAGATGGATCCGACCGGATTGCCAGCGGTATTCGTCTTCGCCGATGAGGGCGGCCCGCTAGCGCCGCCTTTGCACGGCCTGGACCGCTTCGCGTCCCTGCTACAGGACAACCTGGCCTTCATGATCGATGGCTGGCAACAGCGATATGGTTTGTCGGGAAAAGTGCTGTGGAGCAATGCCTCGCGCTACCTTCGCTGGTTCGTACAGGAACTGTCACGCTTTGGATTACCGGAACCGATGTGGGCGCCGGGCAAGAGTCTGCTGGAGGCGAAAGCCTATGCCGATGGCACCCGCAATCCGCTTTACCAGGCCTATGTGGAGCGGTTTCGGCGCGACGATGGTGAGCCGCTGTCGGTTCGAAAGCTCTGCTGCATACGTTATCTGTTGCCCGACACCGAGTTGTGTGAAGACTGCCCTCGGCTCTGTCACAGCTGAGCCGCGATGGCCTTGCCCGTCGCTTTAATCGCGGTGGAACCACCGCTCCCACAGAGTGTGATGGCCTGCAGGAGACTTGCCCCTGTGGGAGCTTGCCTGCAAGCGATGCTGCACCGGGTTATATCGGAATGGGCTTATCGGGGAAGGGCAATCCAGCTCAGCACCCCATGTTGACGTTCGCGCCAGCGGAACGGAATTTCCGTGCCTTTTGGCCAGTCTGCATTGAGCGTGCGCAATAGCGTCAACCGGTCTGGCTTGCGTCGTTCCGCATCGTGGAAGTAAAAGCGTTTCCCGGTCAGGGGGTACAGGGCCTTGAACAGACTTTCCTTGGCGGAAAAAATCAGCGTTAGCCGGTTTGCCCGCTGTAGCGGCGTCATACGGTTCAGTTGCTGGCGCTCGTAGTCGGTGAACAACTCTTTTTCCAGTCGGGCTGCCCGTTCCGGGACGACCCACTGTTCGGTATCGAGCCCCACGGTAAGCCAGCGCTCAGCATCTGCCACCAGCACCTCGGCGATGCCATGACTATGGGTGATGCTGCCGATCCTGCCCTTGGGCCAGCGGGGCGAGCGGTCTTCATTGACGCCGGGGATTCCGGTGGCGCCCAGGCCCTGTAACCCCTCGCGGGCGCACCATCGCCCGGCTAGATACTCGGCCTTGCGCTTGGCGACAGCGGTTCGCAGGGTCACCGGTAACGGAATGCCTGCCAACAGGAAGCTGTCATCAAGCAAACGCTCAGGCTGATAGCGGCAACTGACGCGAAGCAGTCCGTTTGCCAGTTCTTCCTGGTGAGGTTGGCTTAGGCAGGCCGGGCGTTGAGGGTTCGTCATGACGACACGTTTCCTTGCATGAAGGGCGACTATAACAAAGCCGCGCCTGTGCGTCCGTTAACGCCAAAGGGTACACTTGCCGGCGCAGATATTCTGTTACCTTTTGCCCTGCCGCACGCCAGACCCAGAGGAGAACACCATGGCCGGAACCAGCCTGCTGGCACTGATCGATGATATTGCAACGCTGCTGGATGACGTCTCTGTCATGACCAAGGTGGCAGCCAAGAAAACCGCTGGTGTGCTGGGGGATGATCTTGCCTTGAACGCCGAGCAGGTGTCCGGGGTAAAAGCCGACCGGGAGCTGCCGGTGGTGTGGGCCGTGTTCAAGGGCTCGGCGTTGAACAAGCTGATCCTGGTGCCGGCGGCGTTGCTGATCAGTGCCTTTATTCCCTGGTTGATCACGCCGCTGTTGATGCTGGGCGGCGCGTTTCTGTGTTACGAGGGTTGTGAAAAACTGGCCCACAAGTTTTTCCATGGCAACGATGAGGGCGAACACGCCGAAAAACTGAAGGCGGTGGCCGATGCGTCGGTGGATCTGGTGGCCTTCGAGAAGAACAAGATCAAGGGGGCTATCCGCACCGATTTTATTCTCTCGGCAGAAATCATCGTGATTTCATTGGGGGCGGTCCAGTCTGCCACCTTTGGTGTTCAGGTCGCCGCGATTTGTACCATCGCGGTGCTGATGACCATCGGCGTCTATGGTTTGGTCGCGGGCATTGTGAAGCTGGATGATGCCGGCCTCTATCTTGCCAAAACGGATCCCCAGGCATCCGCGGCGAATGCGCGCATCGCACTGGGTAAAGGCATTCTGGCCCTGGCGCCCTGGCTGATGAAAACCCTGTCGGTGGTGGGCACCCTGGCCATGTTCCTGGTGGGTGGCGGTATTCTGGTTCACGGTATTCCCGGTTCCCATGACTGGCTGCATCACCTTCAGGAAATGGCTGGCGCCGTGGCATTTGCGGTGCCGTTGCTGGTGAATCTGGTGGGCGGTGTGATTGCCGGGGCGATGGTGTTGGCTGTTGTGACTGCCATCGGTCGGTTACGCGGGGCGCGATAGGCCCCGCGTATCACGACTTAAGGAGCCTCTGAATAACTCCTTGCGT
>NZ_AQOQ01000058.1:0-8367 GCF_002888555.1 Alcanivorax sp. MD8A
AAAGACTGAGCACGCAAGGAGTTATTCAGCGGTTCCCTACCGCTCATCCCGGCCCTACGTCCTTGCCCTCACAGAGATATTGCCAGCTGGCGGGCTTTTCAAGCCCGCAAAGAGGCTCCACGTGGCAGGAACGCAACCCATCCTGACGCAGGTCAATTTTTCACCATTTTATGGTTCCGGCCATCACACACCGGAACGGCTCCCTTGCCCACCTGTCACACTCTGCAACAGGAGGTAGACCGCAATGTGGCAGAGAACGGCCATTTTGATGGCGACATTAACGCTCGGTGGCGTGACCGTCGGTACCGCCCAGGGGTATGACTACATTCAGGGCGATGACGTCTTTGAGGAAGGCTATGACTATGGGCTGGATTACGAGGGGCTGACCAGCGTACCCGATACCCGCCTGCGCTCCTCCTCTCCTGCGAGAGAGACTGACAATGCAGAACGTCGACTCAAGCACGACAATGACACGCTGCAGCGGGACACCACCCAGCCCTCCATGACACGGGAGCTCGATCGCTGGCGCGGGGACCGCCAGCTGACGCCCCCGGCCCTCAATGAGAGCGAGGAAGCGCCGTAACGATTTTGCCTGCCGGGCCGGGCTTGCCCGGTTTGGCAAGCTGCTCGAACAGGTAGTCCAGCGGCTGCGGGCGCCCGATGGCATAGCCCTGCACATAATCCACACCGGCTTTTTCCAGCACCGGGATCAGCGCATCATCTTCCACATACTCGGCCACGGTTTTCACGCCCAGTCGGTGCGCCACCTCGTTGATGGACTCGACAATGGTGTGATCGACACTGGAATACATCAGGTTGCGGACAAAGCTGCCATCGATCTTGATGAAGTCCACCGGAAAGTGCTTGAGGTAGTTAAACGAGCTGAAACCACTCCCAAAATCATCCAGTGCCACCTTGCAGCCCTGTTCACGCAGCCGGCTCAGCACTTCGCTGGCGGAGGCAAGCTGGTTCACCACGGTGGTCTCCGTGATCTCGAACGTCAGTCGCTGGGGCGGCACCGGGGTGACCGCCAGCAGCTCATCCAGGAACGGGATAAACGACGGGTCATCCAGGGAGGTGGCTGACAGGTTGATGGCCAGGTTCAGCGACGGCAACGCCACCAGCTGCTCGCCAAGTTTCTCCAGCAGCTGACGCAGCACCCAGCGATCGATATGCGGCATCATCTGATAACGCTCTGCCGCCGGGATAAAGGCCCCCGGGTTAAGAATATCGCCATTGCGATCGCGCAGGCGTAGCAGGATTTCATAGTGGCCCGCGCTATCGGGGTCGGCGATGGGACGAATTTCCTGGGCAAACAGCAGGAAGCGATCTGCCTCCAAAGATTCACGCAAGCCTGCAGCCATTTGCAGCTCCACATGGCGGCGCGATGCCTCGCTATCATCCGGGGTGTACACCGAAACCTGCCCACGACCACGATGCTTGGCGGCATAACAGGCCACATCCGCCCGACTCATGGCTTCTTCTACGGTGCAGACATTCTCATCCAGCTGCACCAGCCCGACACTGGCACCGATATCATAGAGTGAATCCTTCCAGGCGAAGCGCATGTCATCCAGCGCCTGAATCAGTCGCTCAGCAATTTGTATCGCCTTGTCCGCAGGACAATGGCGCAACAACAACCCGAACTCGTCCCCCCCGAGCCTGGCCAGCACATCGCCATCGCGAATCTGGCGGGCGATCACCCGGGCGCATTCACGCAGCAGGGCATCCCCGGCCACATGCCCTGCGGTATCGTTAACCACCTTGAAGCGATCCAGGTCGATAAAACACAGCATGCCCTGCTCGCCAACGCCTTCGTCCAGCGTCAGCTGCAATATATTCTCGAATTCCCGGCGATTGGTCAGGCCGGTCAGGGAATCGTGGGTGGCGTGGTAACGCAATTTTTTCTGCATGGCACGGCGTGTTGTCACATCCCGAAAGACCATGACCGCCCCTGTCACCACGCCTTCACTGTCTTTCAGGGGGGCGGCGGAATCCTGAATTTCATAACGACTGCCATCGCGGCTGAGCAGCGACGAGCCTTCGCGCAGGAAACACACGTCCCCGCCGTTCAGGGCCACACCGACAGGGCTGACCTTGGGCCCTCGCTGCGCCTCGCTGGACAGCACCAGCACACTGTCCACATGCTGGCCACACGCCTCCTGCTCACGCCACCCGGTCAGCGACTCCGCCACCGGATTCATAAACGTGATGACACCCTCATGGTCGGTGGCGATCACCGCGTCGGCAATGGAGTTTAGTGTTACTCGTAACTGTTCCTTTTCACGGGCCAACGACTCCTGCATGGATTGCTCGGCCGTGGTGTCCCAGTTGGTCCCCAGCACAATCCCCTGCCCACTGCCCGCACCGGGCATATAAACCGCGCGGGCACGAATAAAACCCCGTTCGCCATCGGGCCGGAACACCCGGAAACCGATATCCATTTCACCCTGCTCGGCGATGGCTTTCTCCAACGCCAGGCTCGCCGCTGGCAGATCGTCCGGATGCACCCGCTCGCTCCACATGGCCAGGGTGCCTTCGGTGTCCTCACCGCGCCGGACACCGTAAAGCTCATACATCTTGTCGTCCCAGAGCAGCTCGTCACGGCCGATATCGTACTGCCAGATCCCCACACCACCGGCAGTCACCGCCAGCTCCAGGCGGCGCTGGTTCTCCTGCAGGGCCTTCTCGGCATCCTTGGTTGCCTGAATCGGATCGATCTGCACCAGGTAAAGGCCGGGCTCCAGCACCGATAGCGTCAATCTCGCCCATTGGGGCGTCTCGTTACCGCCCAGAAAACGGACTTCACGGGCAAAAGGGCTCGCCACCACAGGGAGATCGCCCAGGATTGGGAGCACAGGTTGGTCATCGGGGTGAAGCAGGGAAGCCAGGCTGCGCCCGCCCAGTTCTGCCCGGGACACGGCACAAAAATCAAGAAATGCGGGGTTAGCGTCCACCCACTCCCCCGAGAGGGTCACAAACGCCATACCGGTAGAGGCCTGCTGTACCAGCTGCCGAAAACGCCGTTCACGGGCAGCCACAAGCAAGCCACGTCGCCATTGGCGCACCCACAGCCAGCAGACCAGTGCCGTGGCAAGCCCGGCGAGTATTGCTGCCCCAATCAGCAGTAGTGACATTGTTTGCATCCAGCAGATTTATTCTTCTGATTACTATTTGAACTGCCTTGGCCCAGCTTACCACCATGACCTGACAAAAACGGAACTTTCACCGACAATTGGGGCCTGTAACAAAGCATCAGGCCACGGCTTACAGCCGAACCGCCAGATCAAGGGAGACTGCTGCCCAACCGGGCTGACCATGAGGCTGCGACGACGATTACTACAACTGCTGGCGCTACTGGCCATGGGCCTGGGGCTGTACGTGCTCTGGTATACCGGGTTGGTGTTGCGACTGCAGCACCATAACCCTACCCAGAGCGCTTATATGGAGCGTGCCGAGGCCCAGGGTCAGGTGCAGCAGGCATGGCGCGACTATGATCAGATCAGCGACTACCTGAAGCGCGCCGTGTTGATTTCAGAGGATGCCCGCTTTACCGAGCACACCGGCTTCGACTGGGACGGCATTCGCTATGCCATCAAACGCAACATGGAAGCCGGCAAGCCCGTTGCCGGGGGGTCCACCATTACCCAGCAGCTCGCCAAGAACCTGTATCTCTCCGGCAAGCGCTCCTATCTGCGCAAGGCCCAGGAAGCCATGATTGCCATACTGCTGGAGATCTGCCTGAGCAAACGCCGGATTCTGGAGCTGTATCTGAATATGGCCCAGTGGGGTCACCAGATTTATGGTGCCGAGGCTGCGGCCCGCCACCATTTTCAGGTGAGCGCCGCACAGTTGAGTCCGTTTCAGGCCGCCCAGCTAGCCGCCATGCTACCACGCCCGAACTACTACGATTTCAAAGGCCCAACCGACCATCTCAATCAGCGCGCCAACTGGATTCTGGAGCAAATGCAGCTGGTGCGTATCCCGGACCCGGCGCTCAATGTGTGGCCTGCCAATCCCGCACCCGCACCAACGCCCCCGGAAAAGAGCGAGACCGACAAGCAACCTCCGGCGCCGGCGCCCTCGGTCTCCACCGACAAACCCGCACAACCCGACTCGACACCACAAGATGCCGTGCCGCCGGAGATACCCGACGCCGCTCCTGATGAGCAACCCGCCAGCCCCGCTGGCGATGATTCCCCCGCGGCACACATCGACACTACCCCCGCCCCGGCTCATGACACGAGCACCGAAGGCACCCTTGAAGGAACCACTCAATGAAGCAGTATGCCCTGTTTTTTTTAGGCGCTCTGGCGCTGACAGGCTGTGATGACAAGACACCCACCCCACCCGCCAGTCAGCCGGCGACGGTAGACACCGGTAACCCGGTGGCAGGGGTCTGGCAACAGGAAGAACAGATTCTGGTATTGGAAAACAACGGCGACCTTTACTTGCCCAATGATGCCCACCGCCAGGGGCTGCACTGGGACAACGATGACGGCCAGTTCTCGCTGCGGTTCCTGGATTCCGAAGCCATGACTGTGGAGCAAGTCACACGGCAGGGCCAGCAACAGGGCGACACCCTGACACTGAGCCCGAGCACCGCACCGGCAACGCAAGACACAGACAGCAACACCCCGGCTAGCGAACCACAGTTCAGCGGCACCTTTACGCGCAGCAATGCGGCGGTTGCTCATTTGAGTGGCGAGATCCAGCTCCCACCAGACAGCGAACTGCCTGATCAGGCATTCCTGACCGTGTCCCTGTTGACCGATAGCGACATCGTCGTAAAACGGGTCATCCCGCTCGACGCCGGCGAGCCCGTCCCGCCGTTCCGGTTGTACTTCCCCTCCGGGGCCCTGGACGCAGATAGCGAGTACCAACTGTTTGCCCAGGTGCTGGCCAGCGGCGGCATCTATTACCGCTCCGAGCCACTGACCGTGACCTATAAGACCAACGGTTTCGATCCCGCCGTGCTGGCGCTCAGCGCCGTCATGACGGACAGCGAGACACTAGCCGGCACCCTGGTATGGCAAGCCGGCCGAACGGTTTTTATCCCCTGCAACACCGACCGGCGTCTGCTGCTGACTGGCCCGCAGCAGGAAGCGATTCTGGAAGATTTTCAGGATAGCGCGGAGTACCCGCACCAACCCCGTCAGGCGACCATCAGCGGCCTGGTGCGCAAGGTGCCGGGGCAGCAAGCAGGTAGCACTGAAGCTGCCCTCAGCGTGGAAAGCTATGCGTTTGAGGCCCTGAAAAGCGCCTGCGAACAACCCACTGCCGAGTTTGCCAATACCCATTGGCAGCTGACCCACCTCGGCGACAACGCCGTGAGCACCGCCGATCAAGAGCGTCCGCCACATCTGGTATTCGGCAACGACAGCAGCGTCCGCGGTCTGGCAGGCTGTAACACCTTGCAAGGCCAGTACGAACAAGAGGGCGACCACCTGGCGCTGTCGCAGCTGGGACTGACCCGCAAGGCCTGCCCGGACATGAGCACCGAATCCGGGATGATGGATGCCCTGAAACACACCCGGCGTTATCGTGTTGAAGGTGAGTTACTGACTTTGTTCGACGCCGAAGACCAGGCGGTGGCCAGCTTTCAGGCCATCTATTTCTGATCCGACCAGGAGCGGGCCATGCGTATTCATTACCTGTCCCATGTTCCCTTTGAACAACTTGGCACCATGGCCGACTGGTTCCGGGAGCGGGATGCCAACATCAGCCACTCCCTGCTCTACCAGGGCGACCCGCTTCCCGGGGTGGATGACTTCGATGTACTGATTGTCATGGGGGGCCCCATGGGCGCCGATGACGAAAGCGACCACCCCTGGATGGCGGCTGAAAAGGCCCTGATTCGGGAAAGCATCGCGGCCGGAAAAAAGGTACTGGGGGTCTGCCTCGGGGCACAGCTGATTGCCCGGGTGCTGGGCGCCGCTGTCACCGCCAACCCGGACAAAGAGGTGGGCTGGTTTGCCGTGCGCCCCACCCGTCAGGGCGTCACGGACAGCATCGGCAAACTGTTTGCCAGCCAACCCCTGGTACTGCATTGGCATGGTGACACCTTTGCTATTCCGCAGGGTGCTGTACCGCTACTGGAAAGCGACGGCTGCGCGAACCAGGCGTTTCGTTACGGGGATAATGTGCTGGCGCTGCAGTTCCATCTGGAACTGGCACAAGAAAATGCCGAGGCGCTTTGCGAGGCGTGCCCAGACGATCTCTCACCTGGCCAGTGGGTAGAACCGCGCGACACGCTGCTGGGCAAAACACCGCGCTTCGATCAGGCTCGCCTGTTATTGGGCCGGGTGCTGACCGCGTTTCTCGGCTGACCCTCTCAATCGGCAGGGCAGTCAAGTGGGAGCGGTCGCCCGACCGCGCTGGCTCTCGCTGGGGGCTTTATTCGCGGTGGAACCACCGCGAGAAGAGAGCAGGGAAGACTGGCAGGGAAACAACCTGTAGGAGCTTGCCTGCAAGCGATCCGCCGTCGATCAACACACCCTCGCAGACGAGTTCCCACCACAAACACCGCCCCATCGAGGCGGTGTTGTGTTCCCTCAGGCGTCGGCGACGTCGCGAACCTCGGCGGCAGCCTGCACGCGCCCCACAGCAGACAGGATCGCCTGCAAGGCCGCAGCGGTCGTGTCGGCGGCGGTGGCCACCGCGCTCTGCACGGTCTCCCCCACCTGCACCCGCACACAGGCCATGGCGTTGGCTTCGGTGTTATCGCCCAGCGAATACTCGTCGAACGACACCACTTTGACGTCACCACCAATGCGACGGTTCAGGGCATCCACCAACGCTGACATGGCACCGTCACCCCGGCCGCACAACAAGGTCACCGGCTGGCTGTCATCGCCAATACTGATCTGCGCCTGCACCTGATCGTTGCTGCGATTCAGATCGTAGGAACGCAACACCCACCCCATTGGCACACTCAGGTAGTCGCTGTTGAAGCGACGGTGCACTCGCTCGCTGGTAATTTCGCCACCGTCTTCCTCTGCGTCCTGCTGTACCACCTTGGCCAGCTCCTGCTGCAACCAGCGCGGCAAGTCGATGCCGAAATCCCGCTCCAGCACGTGGGCCACGCCCCCCTTGCCGGACTGGGAATTAATGCGCACCACTTCTTCGTAGCGGCGCCCCACATCCGCAGGATCGATAGGCAGATAGGCCACGTTCCAGATATCGCCTTCCTGATACCGGGCCAGGCATTTGCGAATGGCATCCTGGTGGCTGCCGGAGAAGGCGCTGAACACCAGATCCCCTGCGTAGGGATGGCGCGGATGGGTCTGGATGTCGGTAATCTCTTCCACCAACGCGACGATTTCCTTCATTCGCGAGAAATCGATCTGCGGGTCGATCCCCTGGCTGTACAGGTTCATACCGGCGGTCACCAGATCCATGTTGCCGGTGCGTTCACCGTTACCCAGCAAGGTGCCTTCCACCCGGTCAGCGCCAGCCATCACCGCCATTTCAGCCGCAGCCACACCGCAGCCCCGGTCATCGTGGGTATGCACGCTGATGATCACATCATCGCGGTACTGAATCTTTTCGTGGACCAGCTCCACCTGATCGGCGAACACATTGGGTGTGCTCACCTCGACGGTGGCCGGCAAGTTGATGATCACCCGCTGGCCCTGGTCCGGGCGCCATACCGCGTTCACCGCATCGATCACTTCGATGGCGAAATCGGTCTCGGTGGCACTGAAGGTTTCCGGGGAATACTGGAAGCTCCAGTGGGTATCGGGCTGCTGCGCGGCGAAGTCACGCACCCATTCGGCCGCACGCACGGCAATGGTCTTGCAGCCTGCCTTGTCCACATTGAACACCTGCTCACGGAAGGTGGGCGAGGTGGCGTTGTAGATATGCACGATGGCGTTTTTTGCACCCTTCAACGATTCAAAGGTCCGCGCGATCAGGTCTTCCCGGGCCTGGGTCAGTACCTGAATGTGCACGTCATCGGGCACCAGATCCTCTTCGATCAAGGCACGGCAAAAGTCGAAATCGATCTGGCTGGCAGATGGGAAGCCCACCTCGATTTCCTTGAAGCCCAGCTCCACCAGCATCTGGAAGAAGGTGCGTTTCTGAGCCACGGACATGGGCTTGATCAGCGCCTGGTTACCGTCACGCAGGTCCACCGCCGCCCACAGGGGGGCTTTCTCGATTCGCTGGCTCGGCCAACGACGGTCGGGCTTGTCGATAACAGGAAATGGCTGGTACTTGGTGTGATCAAAGCTCATGTCGAATCCTCAAAGTAAAAAGGGGCAGACTCTGCCCCCCAGAATGTCTAACCGGCTCTCCCAGGGATACTGCTTGATGCGGCTAACAATCATGTCGTGATCTTAAGGAGCCTCTGAATAACTCCTTGCA
>NZ_AQOQ01000059.1:0-7593 GCF_002888555.1 Alcanivorax sp. MD8A
GTGAATAGTGAACAGTTAACAGCGAAAACCCTGGCTCACAGGCTCTTACAGGTTTTGACTTCGCTGTTCACTGTTAACTCTTAACTGTTCACTCAACCCATAAATTCATAAACAACGACAGATAAAGAAGCGCTCGGCAAACCGAGCCAAACAACAGGACGCTTCCAATGATATTCACTCAAGAACACGAAGAACTTCGCCGTACCGTCCGTAACTTTGTGGACAAGGAACTCAATCCCCACGTGAAAGAATGGGAAGCGGCGGGCCGTTTTCCGATCCACGAAGTGTTCAAGAAAATGGGCGACCTGGGGCTGCTGGGTGTCACCAAGCCCACCGAGTTTGGCGGCATGGGTCTGGATTATTCCTACGGCCTGGTGATGAGCGAAGAAATGGGTCGCGTACATTGCGGCGGCGTCCCCCTGGCCGTTGGTGTACAGACCGATATGGCCACCCCGGCCCTGGCCCGTTTTGGCAGCGATGAATTGCGCCGCGATTATCTCGCCCCGGCCATTGCCGGTGACATGGTCGCCGCGATTGCGGTCTCTGAACCCCATGCCGGCTCGGATGTGGCCAACACCCGCACCACCGCCAAAAAAGACGGGGACGATTATGTGATCAACGGCACCAAGATGTGGATCACCAATTCACCCAGCGCTGATTTCTTCTGCCTGTTGGCCTGCACCTCCGACGGCAAGCCTCACGTCAACAAATCCCTGATCGTGGTGCCCAAGGATGCCGCCGGCATTACCGTGGACAAGCCGCTGGACAAGCTCGGCATGCGCTCCTCCGAAACAGCCCAGGTCTTCTTCGACAATGTGCGCGTTCCGCAACGCAATCTCATCGGCCAGGAAGGCATGGGCTTCATGATGCAAATGATGCAGTTCCAGGAAGAACGCCTGTTTGCTGCCGCCAATGGCCTGCAAGGGTTACAGCATGTCATCGATGAGACCATCCAGTACGCGCGGGAACGGGACATTTTTGGTATGCCGCTGATCGACAACCAGAGCGTGCATTTCCGCCTCGCAGAATTGCAAACCGAGGTGGAAGCCCTGCGCGCGCTCACCTACAGCGCCTGCGAGATGTACATCAATGGCAAGGATGTCCTGCAACTGGCCTCCATGGCCAAACTGAAAGTCGGTCGTCTGACCCGTGAGGTGGCCGACAGCTGCCTGCAGTACTGGGGTGGCAACGGCTTCATGATGGATAACCCGGCCAGTCAGCTGTATCGCGATGGTCGCCTGGCCTCCATTGGCGGCGGCGCCGACGAAGTCATGCTCGGGATTATCTGCAAGACCATGGATATCTTGCCGGGCAAGAAGAAATAAACGCACCAAGCTACAAGCTTCAAGCTGCAAGCTGTAAGGCGCGGGTTAGACCTCTTTGAATTTGAACACTCCACCCGCGCTCAAAGCATGAAGCGCGGGCAAGGTGGGTCAACACAACCAAAGCTTCGTGCGCGTTGAAGCTTGTAGTTTGAGGCTTGCTCCTCAACTTTCGCGCCCCAAGTGGCGTTCCTGCAGCGGCTCTGTAGAGAGGATTTATGACTTTACCCACAACCGAAACGCTGAACCTGAACCAGGACGGCCCGGTGTTACATATCACCCTCAACCGGCCGGAAAGCCGCAATGCCATGAGCCTGACCATGGTCAACGAGCTGACGGCGGTGTTTGCCGCTGTCAAAAACGACACGGCGGTTCGCGCGATCGTGCTGCGTGGCGCCGGCGGGCATTTCTGTGCCGGCGGTGACATCAAGGACATGGCAGGGGCCAGACAGAAAGCCGCCACCGGTGACAGCGATGCTTATGTGTCCCTGAACCGGCGCTTTGGCGAAATGATCACCGCTGCCAACCAGCAACCCCAGGTGGTGATTACCGTACTCGAAGGTGCGGTATTGGGCGGCGGCTTTGGTCTTGCCTGCATTTCCGATGTGGCCATCGCCCATTGTGATGCCACTTTTGGCCTGCCAGAAACCGGCTTGGGGGTCATCCCTGCGCAAATCGCCCCCTTTGTGGTGGAACGCATTGGACTTACCCAGGCCCGTCGCCTCGCCCTCACAGGCATTCGTTTCCAGGGCAACGAGGCCTTGCGGCTAGGCATTGTCCATGAGGTGGCCAACGATGAAAACGGCATCGAGGCCGCACTGCAAAGCACCCTCAAGGCAGTGCGTCGCTGCGCGCCCAACGCCAACCGGGTGACCAAGGCACTGGTTCTGAACGTCGGCCAGGAATCCATGGATAACCTGCTTGATCAAGCGGCGGTTGATTTCGCTAACGCCGTGAACGGAGAAGAAGGCCAGGAAGGCACCCTGGCATTCGTGCAAAAGCGCCCGGCGAGCTGGAACCAATAACCGCACGGCGGAAATGGGCGTCAGCCCATCTCTGCCATTACAGACAAAACGCCGCGCAGGCCATTTCCGACCTACGCGGCGCGAGCACAAACCGGCTGACCGGTAAGGATCACGCATGAGCTTTGAAAAAATCCTGATTGCCAACCGCGGCGAAATTGCCTGCCGGGTGATTGCCACGGCCCAATCGTTGGGCTATCGCACCGTGGCCGTGTATTCCAAACCGGATGCCCTGGCACGACACGTACAGATGGCCGATGAAGCCGTCTGCATTGGTCCAGCCCTCGCCAGCGCGTCCTACCTGAATGTGGATGCCCTGCTGGCGGCCTGCCAACAAACCGGCGCTGACGCCGTGCACCCTGGCTATGGCTTCCTCTCCGAGAACGCCGCCTTCGCGAAGGCTTGCCAGAACGCGGGGATCACCTTTATTGGCCCGGATGAGGCCGCTATCCACCTGATGGGCTCCAAGCGACTCTCCAAGATCGCCATGATCGAAGCCGGCGTGCCCTGTATTCCCGGTTATGAAGGCGAAGACCAGAGTGATGCCACCCTACTCGCTGAAGCCGAGCGTATTGGCCTGCCCCTGATGATCAAAGCCAGTGCCGGCGGCGGCGGCCGTGGCATGCGCGTGGTGACCGATGCCAACGAGATCCCCGCCCAGCTGAAAAGCGCCCGTCAGGAAGCGGCGAGTGCCTTCGGAAGTGACGAACTGATTCTGGAGCGGGCCGTGATGGAGCCGCGCCATGTGGAAATCCAGGTCTTCGGCGACCGCCACGGCAACGTGATCCATCTGGGCGAACGTGATTGCTCCGTTCAGCGTCGCCACCAGAAGGTGGTCGAGGAAGCCCCCTCGCCCGCTGTTGACGCAACCCTGCGCGCGCAGATGGGCGAAGCCGCCGTGAACGCCGCCAAGGCCTGCAATTATGTGGGCGCCGGCACGGTCGAATTCCTGCTCGCCCCCAATGGCGAATTCTATTTCCTGGAAATGAACACCCGCCTGCAGGTAGAACACCCGGTCACCGAACTGGTCACCGGTCAGGATCTTGTCGCCTGGCAAATCCGTGTCGCTCGCGGTGAACCGCTCCCTCTGCAGCAAGATCAGGTTACCCTTTCAGGCCATGCCATTGAGGTACGCCTTTACGCCGAGGACCCGGCACAGAATTACATGCCACAGACCGGTAAGATCCTGCACTGGCGCCCGGCCAGCGGTGACGGTGTTCGCATTGATCACGGTCTGTGCGAGGGCTACCTGGTGGGCAGCCACTACGATCCAATGCTTGCCAAGATCATCGCTTGGGGCGAAAGCCGCGACGACGCACGTCGGCGGCTGATTCGTGCCGTTGAAGACACCCAACTGATGGGCGTCGGTGACAACCGCGCTTTTCTGGCGGCCATCCTGCGCCATTCCTCTTTTGCCAACGGCACGGCAACCACCGCGTTCATTGGGGGTGATTTTGCTAACGACGCCAGTCTTTCCGGTGACGCACCTCAGCCCAGCCTGTGGGCATTGGCCGCGCTACTCGCCCGCCCCGCAAAGCCCCACTCTCCTGACCTGCAAGCGTGGCACTCCAGCTCTGTAGGGGCCCAGCCACTGAAACTGCGCTGTGGCGATACCGAACATACGCTGTATGTCCAAACCCAACAGGGGACCAGCACGGTCCAGCTCGGGGATACCCACCTGCAGCTCGCACTGGAATCAGGCCAGCGCGTCACGATAAACGGCGTCAGCGCGCCCTACCGGTTTGTCCACGAAGGCAACCAGCTCTGGCTCCAGTTCCAGGGGCACTGCGTCTGTTTCCAGGACATCACCCACAGCGCCGTGGCGGGCGTAGACAAGGCGGGCAGCGGACATATTCGCGCGCCCATGGATGGCGCGATCGTCGATGTGCTGGTTCAGGAAGGCGACCACATCTCCCGTGGTCAGGTACTGGTGGCACTGGAAGCCATGAAGATGGAACACAGCCTGAAGGCCGACTGTGACGGTGTAGTAGGCCCCATTACCCTGAAGCCCGGTGATCAGGTAAAACGGCAACAGCTGCTGGCCACCATCACCCCCGCTGACGGTTCACAAGAAAGCCAATGAAACCGGTGAAAGGGTGTGATTGAATCTCAATCCGGCATTTTGGGCCAAAACGCCCTGGGCCTGCGGGCCCGGGCATGGCTCGCGGGCACGGCGCTTGCCCTGCCCTGGTGCTGCGGTTAAGGTAAGCGCCCGCTTGCCAATTCCTGGTCCTGGCCGAGACGTTACCGGATAAGAAGATGTGCGCCATACGCCCGCTTTCTGGCCCGTATAGATGCATCCCGAAACGCCTTTCGGACCTCCCTAGAACACAGACAATGGAGCTCCCATGAGCAGCGCAGACATTATTACGTTGCCCCAGATTCTCTCCAAGGTTCCCGAGCTGGTCTCCAATCTTCCCGCCATGATCAAAGGCTCAAAGATGGCCAAGATCACCGACACCAAAAAGCCCTTGGGCCTGGGTGTCGCCATCGAGGAAGCCACCAGCAAGAACCCCAATGGCGCCGCGGTTATCTACCAGGACACCGAGCTGACCTACAAGCAGTTCAACGCCTGGGCCAACCGAATCGCCGATTACCTGGCCTCCATTGGCCTGAAAAAGGGTGACACCGTTGCGGTAAATGTGGAAAACCGCCCTGAATTGCTCGCATCCGTGGTGGCCTGTGCCAAATTGGGCGTCTGCGCCGCACTGATCAATACCTCCCAGCGCGGCAAGGTACTGATCCATTCTTTCAATCTGGTGAAACCCAAGGCTGCCATCGTGGGCGCCGAGCTGGTAGAGACCGTGGAAGAGGTACGCGGTGAACTGGACCTGAAAGACAACTTCTTCTTCTTTGCGGATCAGGACACCCTGGAAAACCCCGGCGAAGCACCCGCCGGCTACAAGAACCTGGCCACCGAGATCAAGGATTGCTCCAGCGAGAATCCTGCATCCAGCCGTCAGACCTTCCTGCGTGACCCCCTGTTCTATATCTACACTTCCGGGACAACCGGCCTGCCCAAGGCAGTAGTGTTCAACCATGGTCGCTGGGAAAAAGCCTATGGTGGCTTCGGTTTCTCCGCCGTGCGCCTCACCAAGGATGACCGTATTTACACCACCCTGCCTTTCTATCATGCCACCGGCATGGTGATCTGCTGGGCCTCAGCCATCGCCAACGCTGGCAGCCTGGTCATTGCGCGCAAGTTCTCCGCCAGTGGTTTCTGGGACGATATCCGTCGCCATAACTGCACCGCTTTTGGTTACGTGGGGGAGCTGTGTCGCTATCTTCACGAACAACCCGAAAAACCTAACGACCGGGACAACCAGATTCACACCATTGTCGGTAACGGACTGCGCCCGAGTATCTGGAAAGATTTCAAACAGCGTTTCGGCATTGAACGTGTCGTCGAGCTGTATGCCTCCTCTGAAGGCAACGTGGCCTTTACCAACGTCTTCAACTTCGACAACACCGTAGGCTTCTCCCCGGTGAGCTATGCCATCGTCAAGTACGACAAAGAACGTGATGAGCCGGTGCGCGACAAGAACGGCAACATGATCAAGGTGGGTAAGGGTGAATCCGGCCTGATGCTCGGCGAGATTACTGACAAGACCCCGTTTGATGGCTACACCGACCCGGAAAAGACCGAAAAGTCGATTTTCCGTGACGTTTTCAAGAAAGGCGACGCCTGGTTCAACACTGGCGACATGATGCGTGACATCGGTTTCCGTCACGCCCAGTTCGTTGACCGTCTGGGTGACACCTTCCGCTGGAAAGGTGAGAACGTTTCCACCACCGAAGTGGAACAGATTCTTGATGGCTTCGACGGCATTCAGGAATCCGTGGTTTACGGCGTAGAAATCCCCAATACCAATGGCCGCGCGGGCATGGCTCAGGTACGCCTGAATTGCCCACACAGCGAATTCGATTTCAAAGGCTTGTGTGCCTACCTGAAACGCGAATTGCCAGCTTACGCCATCCCTGTGTTCCTGCGGATCAACGAGCAGGCCATGGAAACCACAGGCACCTTCAAGCACCAGAAGAACAAGCTGAAAGAGCAGAAATACGACCTGAGCCAGCAGGACAACGCGGTCTACGCGCTGCTGCCCAAGGAAGACTGCTACCAGCAGCTTGATGCTGAGACCCAGAAAGGTATCGACAGCGGCGAATACCGCTTCTGAGGCAACAGCGAAGCACAGCGACAGAAAAGGCGCCCTTGCGGCGCCTTTTTCTGTTTGGAGGAGTCTCCAGACGAAACGCTAACCCGCCCCTACCCTCTACGAGCTACCCACAGGCACCAAACTATCCACGACTGCTGTGGATAACACTGTTAAGGATAAACGGATAACCTTCTGTATCGCCCGTATTTAAAGGGTCTCAGCATCTTGAGCAGTTTTTGGCCACGAAAAATAGCATTGACTTATCCTGTTTTTCCGGTCCGGACAGAAACGACCTGGAAGAAATACACAAAAGCTGTGGATAAGAATGTGGAAAAGCTGCAGAAAACCTCCCGCAGGCCAGACATACCGGTCACTTCGCCAAATTGCCGAAAATTTACCCCCTTTCAAAAGGCAATTCAGTTTCAATAACTTAGCGTGTATTTTCTAACCGACAATAGATGACAAACGAGTGACAGCCGCAACGGACTCACCGCTATCAGCTTGTGTAAAACCGATCACAATTCCACAGATAAAGACGGGATATTCACAGCCGCCCCCTAATGCTGAATCCTGCCCGCCCCGTTTTCCACAGGTTCTGTGGATAACGCTGTTGATATCCCGCTCATAACAGAAAGAAAGCGGCAAACTTCCTTAGCTTTAACGACATGGTCACTTTTTAACCAGCACAAATAATCTCTTATTTATCATTAGGTTACACAATTTATAAAGCGTATTTCACAACATCGTCACATACAAATGCAGAATTTATGCATTGACAACATCCTGTGAACAAAATTGGGGCGACACAACGTTACCATGCGTGACACCCATCATTGCCTGTGCATAAAACGGGCCATGTCTTAGTCGTGATTCCCCACATAATGCCAGGCAAACAGGCACGACCACGAATAGACGAGGTTTTCACCGCAAAAGACAAGGACGGCCAGAGTGACAGGAGGAGCCAAGAAAGCCACTCGCTGGCACCCAAGGGGTGGGAAGGGGCTCGGTTAACGCTGCAGCAAAGAGCATCCCGCAGGAGCGTCGCTCGCGGCGCGATCCCCAACGCCCAAAATCGCGCCGCCAGCGACGCTC